>JAFGUH010000252.1 GCA_016938615.1 Halothiobacillaceae bacterium
GTGTGGTGGAATTGGTAGACACAGCAGACTTAAAATCTGCAGGCCGAAAGGCCGTGCCGGTTCGAGTCCGGCCACCCGCACCAGATCAATCCTGCCGAGCCGACGTCGCCGTCCTCCGGGTCCGTCGTTCATCCACCCGGTCGTGAACTTGCCCACGGTTAGGCCTACAGTTAGGCCAGCATGTGGGTCAGCACCCGCACGACCCGTTTCTCTTGGACCGAACCACGCCATGAAGATCGCCATACTCTCGCGCAACCCGAAGCTTTATTCCACGCGCCGACTGATCGAGGCGGCGCAGGAACGTGGCCACGAGGTCCGGACACTCGACGTGCTGCGCTGCTACATGAACATCGCCTCGAACAACCCCGAGGTGCACTACAAGGGCGAGGAACTCGAGGAGTTCGACGCGGTGATCCCGCGCATCGGCGCCTCGGTCACCTTCTACGGCACCGCCGTGCTGCGCCAGTTCGAGATGATGGGCACCTTCCCCTTGAACGAGTCGGTCGCCATCAGTCGCTCGCGCGACAAGCTGCGCTCGTTGCAACTGCTCTCTCGCAAGGGCATCGGCCTGCCGGTGACCGGCTTTGCTCATCGCCCCGATGACGTCGAGGACCTGATCAAGATGGTCGGCGGCGCACCACTGGTGATCAAGCTGCTCGAGGGCACCCAGGGCATCGGCGTGGTGCTGGCCGAGACCAAGCAGGCCGCCGAAAGCGTGATCGAGGCCTTCATGGGCACCAAGACCAACATCCTGGTGCAGGAATACATCAAGGAAGCCGGTGGCGCAGACATCCGCTGCCTGGTGATCGGCGACAAGGTCGTCGCGGCGATGAAGCGCCAGGGCCGGGAAGGCGAATTTCGCTCCAACCTGCATCGCGGCGGATCGGCCAGCCTGATCCGCATCACGCCCGAGGAACGCTCCACCGCGGTGCGGGCAGCGAAAACCATGGGGCTGAACGTCGCCGGTGTCGATCTCCTGCGCTCCAATCACGGGGCGGTTGTCATGGAAGTCAATTCCTCGCCGGGTCTCGAGGGCATCGAGACCGCCACCGGCAAGGACATCGCCTCGATGCAGATCCAGTTCATCGAGAAGCGATTCACCGAGCGGCGTACCCGGCGAGGTCTCACCCGCACCCGCGGCCAAGGCTGACGGCATGCGCGAGGCCTTCGAGATCGCCGGCCGGCGCGTGGCCCCGGGCCAGCGTGCCCTGGTTGACCTGCCCATGCCGCGACTGAGCTCGCACACCGAGCTCTCCATGCCGGTACACGTCATCCATGGCCGGAGAGACGGCCCGACGCTGTTCGTCTGCGCGGCCGTTCATGGCGACGAGCTCAATGGTGTCGAGATCATCCGCCGGGTGCTCAAGACCCGCACGCTGCAACGCCTGCGTGGCACGTTGATCGCCGTCCCCGTCGTCAACGCCTACGGCCTGATCCACGAAAGCCGCTATCTGCCGGATCGCCGCGACCTCAACCGCTCCTTCCCCGGCTCGGACGAGGGGTCGCTCGCCGCCCGTCTGGCCTACCTGTTCCTCGACGAGATCGTCAATCGCTGCACACATGGCATCGACCTCCATACGGGCGCGATCCATCGCACCAACCTGCCGCAGATCCGCGGCAACCTCGACGACCCCGAAACCCTGCGTCTGGCGCGTGCCTTTGGTGTGCCGGTGCTCCTGAACGCCTCCCTGCGCGACGGCTCGCTGCGTGCCGCCGCGGGCGAGCGCGGCATACCCACCCTGCTCTACGAGGCGGGCGAGGCGCTGCGTTTCGACGAATTTTCGATCCGTGCGGGCACCCAAGGGGTGCTCAACGTCATGCGCGCTCTGGACATGCTCGCCCCGTCCCGGCGCAAGACGGCTCGCCCCGAACCGTTCATCTCACGGCGTAGCCTCTGGGTCCGCGCCCCGGAGAGCGGGATGCTGGGGACGGCCGTCCGCCTCGGCGCCCAGGTCTCTCGCGGCGAGACGCTCGGTTACGTGGACGACGCCTACAGTGGTCGGCGCGAGCCGATCGTCTCGAACAGCGATGGCGTGGTGATCGGTCGACTGGAGCGTCCGCTGGTCCACGAGGGTGACGCGGTTTATCACATTGCCCGCTTCAAGGGCGACGTCGGCGAGATCGCCGGCAAGGTCGAGGACTTTCAGGCCAACCATGCCGACGACGAGGAAGGGGAGGATTGAGACGATGACGGACGAGAGCCGCGCCGCGAGCGCCACGCTTCCCCAACTCGGTTGGCGCGAGTGGGTGGGCTTGCCCGACCTCGGTATCCGGCGGCTCAAGGCGAAGGTGGACACCGGGGCGCGCACCTCGGCGCTGCACGCCTTCGCCGTGGAGCCCTTTCGACGCGAGGGGCGTGACTGGGTGCGTATCGGCATCCACCCGATCCAGGGGGATACCGAGACGATCGTTCGATGCGAAGCCGAACTGCTCGACCAACGCCTGGTCTCCGACTCCGGCGGCCACCGCGAGAACCGCTACGTCATCGCCACGCGACTCATGCTCGGCGCCTTCGAGGAGCGTATCGAACTCACGCTGACCGACCGCGATACCATGCGCTTTCGCATGCTGCTCGGCCGCAAGGCGATGGAGGGGCGCTTTCTGATCGACCCGGGGGCCTCCTACCTCGCCGGCCGGCCCAGGCTACCCGGGCCGGCGGTCGGCTAAGGAACCTCGATCACGCGATTTCCCACATTCGGCCGGATGGAACCTTTCGCCGCTGGGTCTATCCTATTGGCTGACACTGGTCACGAAAACGAAAAAGGGAGAAACGACAACATGATTGCAATTCTCAAACGCATGAGCCTGTTGATCCTGCTGGCAAGCCCCATCGCCATCCTCTCCGGGTGCAACACGATGGAAGGCCTCGGTCAGGACACCCAGGAACTGGGTCAGTCGATCGAAGGCGAGGCAGAAGAGCACGATTGATCTCACGTGTTAGCAAACGCAAGACCACGCGCTCCGTCGCGTGGTTTTGCGTTGGGCCATCGAAACGTGACAACCCACCTGGAGGGCTTGGGATGACTCATCGATCACCGCTTGCTCGATTGGCTTTGCTGGTTTTGCTGCCGGGTCTGCTGGCCCTGACGGCAGGCTGCAACACCATGAAAGGTCTGGGCGAGGACATCCAGAACCTCGGCAACTCCATCGAAGGCGCGGCGCAGGACGACTGAACGCCCTCAATCCGGCCGTGTGCCGCCGGCAGCACACGGCCCAGGGCCTCGCCGAATGCCTGCGGCACCTCCTCCCACGGAAAGTGCACGCAGCCGTCCAGCATCACGACTCGATCCAGACTCAGATTGGCCCGCATTGCCTCGAGGCTGACTGGCATGAGCAGATCTTTCCGGCAACCGATCACGTCGATCGGCACGTCCCACCGCCGGATGGTCGCGTAATCCACCGGGTTCTCCCGGTAGGCTCGCCAGCCCTCGATATTCAGTCGCGCGGAAAAGTCAGAGGCGTCGAACCGCTCGGCGTAACGCCGCCCCTGCTCGTAATCGAGGAAGTAGCTGGGCAAGGAGCGCTCGATCTGGTGCCGCGCGCTCGCCGCGGCGTCTTCGCCGCCGCCCGTGCGCTGCTCCCAGGCGGACTCGTCGTCCCAGGCCTCGCCCAACGCCCTGGCCCGGCGCCTGTCGATCTGCTCGGCCACGTCACGCATCGCCAGACGCTCCGGGTCGACGGGATTGAGCAGCACCAGCCGCTGGACCGCGTCCGGGTGCGCCCGGGTGTAGAGCAGCGCCATCAACGCCCCCCAGGAATGCCCCAGGACCACCACCGATCGCTTTCCGGCCACCGCCCGACGCAACGCCTCCACCTGGGCCACCCAGGTATCCAGCAGCGGCTGGCCGGCAAGCACCGTTCCGTCCACTGCGTTCTCGCCTACCCCGATCATGTCCATGATGGCCGTCCGGTACCCGAGCTCGGCCAGCCGATGCTGCACCGGCTCGAGATTCCAGCTGGAAAACCCCGGCCCGCCGCCAAGCACGATCGCCACGGATGGACCGCCGTCGTCACGCCGACTGCCTTCACCCGACGCCTCCACGACGTGGTAACGCAGGCTGCGCTCACCGAGCGTGACGGTTTGCGCCGGCGTCGTGAAGCCGGCCTGCACCGGCCCGGCCGCGGCGAGTCCGACTGCCAACCAGCCGGCCCGCGCCACAGACCGGAGCCATCCGGCCGGTCGACATTCGGCAATCAACCATCGGCTCATCGAGTGCGGCCTCGCCAGGAAAGTGACTTGAAAAGGGACGAAATGGGTTGCGCCAAGACTAGTCGATCCCGCGTCCTGAAGAGACGCGGTTAATTCTCTACCCTCTGGGGCACGTTTTTGACGTTCCCCGAGGAGGCAACGGATGACCGAACAACTCAATGGCAAGCGTGTCGCTCTGCTGGTTGCCGATGGCTTCGAGCAGGTAGAGCTGACCGAACCCAAGCATGCGCTGGAAGAGGCCGGCGCGACAGCCCAGATCGTCTCGCCCGCCGACGGCCGCGTGAATGGCTGGCAGCACACCGACTGGGGCGATGCCTTCGACGTCGACGTGCCGCTGGATTCGGCCAGCGAATCGGACTTCGACGCGCTGGTACTGCCCGGCGGCGTCATGAACCCGGACGCCCTGCGACAGAATCCCAAAGCCGTGGCTTTCGTGCGGGATTTCATGGATCGGCACAAACCGGTGGCTGCTATCTGCCACGGCGGCTGGACGCTCGTCGAGGCCGATGTCTTACAGGGCCGACGCGTGACCTCCTACCCGAGCATCCGGACTGATCTGAAAAACGCCGGGGCGGTCTGGGTCGACGAGGAGGTCGTCGTCGATAAGGGGTTGGTGACCAGTCGCAATCCCGACGACCTGCCGGCCTTCAACGCCAAGCTGGTTGAAGAGGTGGCCGAGGGCCGGCACTGAACCGACGCCGGTTAGGGAAGCAACTCGATCCCGAACTGCCGCACGAGCAGGGCGAACAGGCCGAAGGAAATCAACGTGATCGCCACGCTCGCGAACATGGTCGGCCAGAAGCCCAGTCGTGGCAGGAGGAAGGGAAAGGCGAGAAACATCGGCAACGTTGGCACCACGTACCAGAAGGTGTACCAGGCGTGGTTGGCGATCTTTTCCTGGGGCTGTTCCTCGACGTAGAGCCAGATCAGGGCAAGGACGGTGACCAGCGGCAGGGCGGCGATCAATCCGCCGAGCCGGTCGCTACGCTTGGCGGCCTCGGAGACGAGCACCACGATCGCCGCGGTGGTCAGATACTTCGTGATGATCCAGAGCATGTAGGCTCTCCAATGAGTGGTTGCCTCTCCGGCCGGTCGCGGGGGCGGACACAGGTCTCGAGACCACGCCTCACCCGCCGCACCGCCAATCCCGTTACAACGATACAAGGAGATCCTCATGGCCGATACCGATCCGCGCCGCCGTCATTCCGCCCCCGTGGTCGACGGCATCAACAAGTCCGCCAGCCGCGCGATGCTGCGTGCGGTGGGTTTTCAGGACGAGGACTTCAAAAAGCCGCAGGTCGGCATCGCCTCGACCTGGAGCCAGGTCACGCCCTGCAACGCCCATATCGACAAGCTCGCCGACGCCGCCCGCACCGGCGCGGACGCCGCCGGCGGCAAGGGCGTCATCTTCAACACCATCACCATCTCGGATGGCATCGCCAACGGCACCGAGGGGATGAAGTACTCGCTGGTCTCGCGCGAGGTGATCGCCGA
>JAFGUH010000253.1 GCA_016938615.1 Halothiobacillaceae bacterium
CTAGAGCAGTTTCTCATCGGACGGAATCGTAGGGGATTCCCTTGTCGAGGCATTTGTGATTCAAGATACAGGCTGGTGAAGGAGGCCAGCCTGCATGACGCGACCTCTTTCGATGGATATCCGCGCCCGGCTGATTTCCGCGGTGGCGGGCGGAATGAGCCGACGCTCGGCGGCGAAGCGCTTCAAGGTGGCAGCCTCGACAGCGATCAAGTGGGTTGATCAATGGGAACGGACGGGCGCCTTGGAGCCCCGGCCGCAAGGCGGAGACCACCGTTCCCATCACCTCGAAGCTCACGCCGAGGAGATCCTGGGGCTGATCGAAGCCCGGCGCGACATCACGCTTGCGGAGATCGCCGAGCACCTGGAGCGGGAGCACGGGGTGAAGGTGGCGCAGAGCACCGTCTGGCGGTTGCTCGATCGTCACGGCATGACCTTCAAAAAAAACCGCGCACGCCAGCGAGCAGCAGCGTCCTGACGTCTTGCGGCGTCGGCGCGCCTGGGTCGAGATCCAGGCGGAGTTGGACCCGGACCGTCTGGTGTTCATCGACGAAACCGGGACTTCAACAAAGATGGCCCGGCGCTGCGGGCGCTCACCACGCGGCCAGCGCTGCCGGGCGCCGGTACCGCACGGGCACTGGAAGACGACCACTTTCGTTGGTGCCCTGCGGACCTGCGGCATGACTGCGCCCATGGTGCTCGACGGTGCCATGCATGGGTCTGCCTTCCTGGCCTATGTCGAGCAGGTCCTGGTCCCAACCCTCACTCCTGGCGACATCGTCGTCATGGACAACCTGCCTGCCCACAAACCTGCCGCCGTGCGCCAGGCCATCGAGCGGGCCGGCGCCGAGCTGCGCTTCCTACCGGCCTACAGCCCCGACTTCAATCCCATTGAGATGGCCTTCGCAAAGCTCAAGGCCTTCCTCAAGAAGCACGCGCCGAGAACCGTCGACGACCTCTGGCACACCATCGCCCGAGGCATCGACACCTTCACATCCGTCGAGTGCATCAACTACTTCGCTGCTGCCGGTTATGACCGTGAATGATCGGAAAATGCTCTAG
>JAFGUH010000254.1 GCA_016938615.1 Halothiobacillaceae bacterium
CGCTCGCAATTGTCTGTTGGAGATCGAGTAGAGTGAAGGTGCCCTGGTCCGGGAGGCCTCCCGGACCAGGGCGCGGGTGGTTCGACCGTCTCGCAATGGGGCATGACGCCCGTTGTCATCGTGGTCGCCCATCCGCTCTCGCATACGCTTGATGAGTTGACAGGGCCTCTGGCCGCCTGGCGGCCACGCCCGCAGACAATCCCAAGCAGATCCGAGGATATCCGCCCATGACTGCATCTGTCACGCCCGTCCCGCACGTGATCGGCTGCGACGTCGGCAAGGCCGAGATCGTCGCCTTCGACAGCCGGACCGGCCGCACCGCCGCCCTGCCCAACCGTCCCGACGCCCTCGAGGGCTTCATCGGGTCCCTGCCGCGGACCTGTCTCGTCGTCTGCGAGGCGACCGGCGGCTACGAGGCCGAGCTGCTGCTCGCCGCCGCTGCGGCCGCCATCCCCGTGCATCGCGCCGATGCCCGCAGGGTCAAGGCCTTCATCCGCTCGCTCGGGCGGATCGCCAAGACCGACGCCATCGACGCAAAGGGCCTTGCCCGCTACGGCCAGGAGCGGCATGCGGTCCTGCCGCGCTGGCAGCCCCGCGCCGCCGCGCTCGACGACCTGCAGACCCTCGTCCGGCTGCGCGCCCGGCTGGTCCGGCATCGCGCCGCACTCACCAACCAGATCAAGGCCCCCGGCGGCGCCATCGCCAAGAACCGTCTGCACGCCCTCGTCCAGGCCGCAACCGACCAGATCGCCTCCATCGAGACCGACATCGCCGGCCTCGTCGAATGCCAGCCCGCAATCGCAAGGGCCGTCGCCATCATCCGCGACATCCCCGGCTGCGGACCCGTCACCGCCGCCACCGTCGCCGCCCTCATGCCCGAGCTCGGCTCCATCACCGGACGCCAGGCCGCGTCCCTCGCCGGCCTCGCACCCCACCCACACCAGAGCGGACAGCGCGACGGATACCGACGCACAAGAGGCGGCCGACCCGAACTCAAGCGCGCCCTCTTCATGGCCGCCATGGCCGCCAGAAACCACAACCCCAGCCTCGCCGAAGTCTACAAACGACTCGTCGCCAACGGCAAAAAGCCGATCGTCGCCATCACCGCCCTCATGCGAAAGCTCATCACAATCATTAACGCACGCATCAGGGACGCAAACGCCCAAAACACTGTTCAACTGAGTTGATGAC
>JAFGUH010000255.1 GCA_016938615.1 Halothiobacillaceae bacterium
CAGGCACGAAGTCGATTAAAGGCGAAACTGATCTGTGCAGCGCAATACTGGCAAGCACGGCCTGAGTGATGGAAAACCAAACTCCAGTCCCCGCTGCAAGCAGCGGGGTATCTAATCTTTGTAGGGCGGGAACGGCAGAAAGCCTTCCCGCTGCGGCTGGAAGGTCTACGACTATTTCAGCCCTACAATTTTTCGCAGCAAGCAGCGGGTATTAAACCCAACGCTCCGCAATAAGTGAACCCACTCGAAAATACCGATTCCCATGCTTGCTTTTCGAAGGGCTGTCTTTTCATCATTCAGGCGAGTCATATGTCTTTTGTAACCCATTGAATATTAGCGTTTATTAGCGTCAATTTGTGGTTAACTTCTTTTTCTGGGGTTATGGATCCTCGCCCACGTCTCAACGATCGTCTCACGGTTCGATTCGATGGCCGCGGAGACGGAAGAAGCCGTTTGTCGGCGTCGTCGGACTTTCATAGTAGACGTCCTCCAGAAGATCGGCACGCGATTCGCGGCGGGTCAGGACGCCTTCCAGGAGCGTCCAATCGTTTGTCGAGAGATCGGCGCTTTCGACGATATCGATCGCCATGTCCTCCACGGTGGGATCCCACGTGTAGCCCAAAAACGCCGTATCGTCTTCGATCAGTAAGTCCATCTCCGGCGGGTCGGGTTCCCACGGATCCAGCCGCATTGCATGCTCCAGCGCATTGGGGATGCCGTCGCCATCGGGATCGGCCGCATCGCCGCTGATGTTCGGATCGACGAGTTCCTGCGGGGTGAAGAACACGCCTCGCCATGCGTCGCGCGAGGCGTCGCGGATGCGCACGACGGCCTGCGTTTCAACGCACAGCGTATATCCTGCGTCGGGAAGCAGTGTCAGCACAACCGTCTCATCGCCTTCGACATCGCTGTCCGCAAGCGGCTGAACATCGACCACCGCTGTACGCTCGCCGGCCTCGATCTCGATGCTGCGGGAGAGCGTATCATAGTCGACCCCTTCTTCGGCGCTGCCGCTGATCGCGTAATGCACCGTCAATGCGGCACCCGCCGCGTCGGTCTCGCTGCGGCTGACGAGGAAGTGTCCGGGCAACAGCCCATCCTCGCGTGCCAGCGGAGAAACGGCGTTCACGAAGATGCCGAGCCGCGGATAGGAGGTGTAGATGTCGGCCTGCGTCCCGTGCGCCCATTCGGTGGCGTTGTCGAAACCGTCGCCGTCGAAATCATCCGACCCCTTAATGTCGCGGATGTCGATCAGCAAGTCGTCGGGGTTGGCGTCAACCAGCGCCAGCTCCAGACGGTCCGGGATGCCGTCGCCGTCAAGATCCTCGTCGTGGACCCCCGCCGCGACATCGACGACGAAAACGCGCAGTTCCCGCGCTTCGCGCGACGTATAGCAGGCGGCGACGCGGGCGAGGCCGTCGGCGAGCGGCTCAACGGCAATGTCGGAATAGCGACCCAATGGACTGTCCGCAAGAGTGAAGTCGGCGACGGCCCCCGAGCTCTGGGTGTCAAATACGTTGGCATTCAGGCAGCCCAGCACGGACCAGACGCTCAGCAGAGGACCGGTATCCGGCAGCCAAGCGTTGGCCACATCGACGACCACGCCGTCGATCCTCGCCAAGTTCGTCACCATCGGCCACATCTGCTCGGCGTCCCGTCCATTCCAGTCGAAGTCCGGATCAAGCAGATCGCGTTCGGGGTCGGGATCGTAGCGATTCAGCCTCACGGCGGCATCGCCATCTATCCAGGTGGCGTAGAGCATTTCATTCGTACCGGCCGCGCAGAGTGCCACGGCATCGCCGAGCGCGTCGCTGATCCGTACAGACGCCACGCCGCCGGAGACCGAGGCGCGAGCCCCGTCCCAGTAGAGACTGTCGACACCACCGTCTTCGGGCAGGGTGATGAGGCGTCCGGGTTCCGGACTTGTCCAGCCGGCGGATGCCATCGCGAGGTCGCGTCGGGCCGCCAGCGACTCCACGGTGCGCACCGTGCCCCAGGTATCGGTGGCGCGATCATAGCCCACGGCGCGGATCGACGTGCTGCTCGTATCGTAGAGCGTCGGCGTCTGAGTGTAGACCAGCGCATTGGTGGCGGTCGAGGAGAAGACCGCCATGTCGGCGAGGTAGCCGTTGAGCGCGATGACGATCTTCGGAGACTGCCAAGTGTCAGCGACGCAGCAGGCGGCGTTGAGAACCGAGTAGGCCTCCGGATTGTCGACAACACCCGGGCGGGACTCCCAGACGAGCAGGTACACGTTCTCATCGATCTGCGTAAGCGCGATCCGCCCGAGGCCCTCCACGTCCGAGGCCACAACAACGGGTTCGCCGAAGCCGGCAGCGTCCGCCATGCTCACGACGAGATCGGTCTGCTCCGTGTCCGCATCGAACATGCCGAAGGCGAGAGTATCGCCGGATTGCGCGAACGACGACCCCTTGGGCAGATTACGCACGACGACCGGCGCATCGCCCGTGAAGACAGTCGATGCGACGGGACGTTCCACGAGGTGGATGGCCATATCGGAGAGCGTGATCGAGCTTTCGGTGGTAAACTCGTGGTCGATCCGG
>JAFGUH010000029.1 GCA_016938615.1 Halothiobacillaceae bacterium
GAAAGTGAGAGCCATGTCCGCTCCGAAGACCCTCTATGACAAGATCTGGGACGCGCATGTCGTGTCCGAAGACGCCGATGGCACCAGCCTGCTCTATATCGACCGCCACCTCGTTCACGAAGTAACCTCGCCGCAGGCCTTCGAGGGTCTGCGCATGGCGGGCCGCAAGGTGCACGCGCCCGACAAGACCATCGCCGTGCCGGATCACAACGTGCCCACGACGACCGACCGCGCCTCGGGCGTGATCGAGAACGAGGAAAGCCGCATCCAGGTCGAGGCGCTCGATCGCAACGCCAAGGAATTCGGTGTGAACTACTATCCGGTCTCGGATGTGCGTCAGGGCATCGTCCATATCGTCGGCCCCGAACAGGGCTGGACCCTGCCCGGCATGACCGTCGTGTGCGGTGACAGCCACACCGCGACGCATGGCGCCTTCGGCGCGCTGGCCCACGGGATCGGCACCTCGGAAGTGGAGCATGTTCTGGCCACCCAGACCCTGATCCAGTCCAAGTCGAAGAACATGAAGGTGGAGATCACCGGCAAACTGCGCCCGGGCGTCACCGCCAAGGACATCACGCTCTCGGTGATCGGCGCGACCGGCACCGCCGGCGGCACCGGCCACGTGATCGAATATTGCGGCGAAGCGATCCGCGACCTCTCGATGGAAGGCCGCATGACCGTCTGCAACATGGCGATCGAGGGCGGCGCGCGCGCAGGCCTCATCGCGCCGGACGAGACCACCTTCGAGTATATCAAGGGCCGCCCGCACGCACCGAAAGGCGCGCAATGGGAAGCTGCGCTGAACTGGTGGAAAACGCTCTACACCGATGAGGGGGCGCATTTCGACAAGGTCGTGACGATCAAGGGCGAGGATATCGAGCCGGTCGTGACCTGGGGCACTTCGCCCGAGGACGTGCTGCCGATCTCGGGCTACGTGCCCGCGCCGGAAGATTTCACCGGCGGCAAGGTCGAGGCGGCGAAACGCTCGCTCGACTACATGGGCCTCAAGCCCGGCACCAGGCTGACCGACATCAAGATCGACGTGGTGTTCATCGGGTCCTGCACCAACGGCCGGATCGAGGATCTGCGCGCCGCTGCCGAAGTGCTCAAGGGCCGCAAGATGGC
>JAFGUH010000256.1 GCA_016938615.1 Halothiobacillaceae bacterium
GCTAGATCCGGCGAAGCCGGATTTTTGAGTCAAGTTATGTGATGTGGGTTAGGTTCGCTTGTGTTCGCTTGTGTCCGATTGGGGTTGTGGCGGTTGATGTTTCGTTGCGCGAATTATGCTGCTCTGCTGAGGTTTTCGACCGCGGCACGGTATGCGGTGGCAGCCGATCGCAGACGACCCGGGGTGGGCGTCGCAGTGGCGAGTTCGGCGAGGCCGCAACGCAATACGCGGTCCTGGACGCAGGTGAGGAACTTCGCGGTATCCAGGCCGTGGTCGGTGACCCGGTAGCGGTGGCTGCCCTCGATCCGGGTGATCAGGTTCCGGGTTTTCAGTCGGCGCAAATCGTAGGTCATTTGCCCGGTGGAGATCTCGCCGGGGTCGAGTCCGCGCAGCTCAGCGGTGTAGGCGCGCAGGTCTTTGTTGGTGAAGCCGTGGGGTTGGCACCGGAAAATCAGCAGGGCCGACAACAGGGCATGGCTACGCTGGTCGGCGAACCGCAGCCCCGGGATGCGGGCACCGGTGGCGGTGGTGAGGGTGCCGGTGATCGCGGCCAGGGCATCGGCTCCGGTGATCGGGTCGTGGCTGAGTTGTTGGACGCCCAGCAGGCGCCGGTTGGCGGAGAAGCCGATCTCCCGCAGCGCGGGCAGATTGGTCAGTCGTTTCCCGATCCCGAAATCGCGGGTGTCGTTGATGGTGGTCTCGGTCCGTAAGGCTTGTCCTTCCTTGTGGTACTGCTTGATCGTGGTGTGCTTGTAGTCCACGTGCAGGCTCGGAGTGACCCCGGCGGTGATCACCCGGGTCCGGAACCGGCCCGGGGTGGCGCGGGGTCCACGCCGGCGCAGTTGGCGGTCGAAGATCAGGCTGACCTGATCGGGGCGGCCGATGTCGAGGTTGTCGCGGATGACCTGCTCGAAGAACATCCGACCCGACACCGGGGCGTCGAGCATCTGGGTCAGGGAGAACTCGGCCTGCAGGATCGACAGGTCGTAGCGGTAGCCGGCGGCCCGATCGTCTGCGGTGAACGGGTGCGGCAGCCGGGCCAGCCATTTGCGCAGCAGCGCGTCGATCTGGTCTTCTCCGAGCCGGTCACAGATCTGCTGCAGCCGGTCCACGTCGTCGACCGCAGCGAACCCGTTGTCCAGGGCGGTGAACCCGATCCCGGCCTTGGTGGCCTGGCGTTTGGCCCACTCGTTGCCGGTGAGGCACAGCTTGGCGTTGTAGGGGAAGTAGGAGCAGAACTTGAGGAAGAACGGGCCGAAATCGGCGTCGAGGCAGTAGAAGTAGAACTGGTTGACCACCCCGGTGGTCTTCACGATCCACGGATAGGAGCCGCCGTTGGCGTCGTGGCGTTTCTCGGTGCGGAACAGGTTGGTTTTCTCCTGCGCCCGGCCCACGAACAGC
>JAFGUH010000030.1 GCA_016938615.1 Halothiobacillaceae bacterium
AGGTGCCGGAGCGGTCGAACGGGGCGGTCTCGAAAACCGTTGACCCCCTCGCGGGGTCCCAGGGTTCGAATCCCTGCCTCTCCGCCATATATGTGCTTGATTTTCATGCACAAAAAAGCCCGCCGCACCCCGGCGGGCTTTTTTTTGGGAAAGAAAGACCGGGAAGGTGGGCATGAATCCCCTTCCGCCCGTTCGTGGGGTCAGCAATGCGAAAGCCCGCCCTTGTCGGCGGGCTTTTTGCCGTGCGTCGATCGGCCCCGGACGGGCCGGCGGTCAGTTCTTGCTCTTGGTGAGCTTGTCGGCTTCCGCCTCGTCCGTGGCCGAACTGATCACCATCTGCGGAAACGGGATGGTGATTCCGTTGGCATCGAAGACTTCCTTGATCTTCTGTTGCAGGTCGGATTTGACGTGCGGCATGTCCGCGGAGCGGATCCACGGGCGAACCAGCAAGTCGACGCTCGAGGCGCCGAACTGGTCGACCAGCACGGCTGGGGCGGGGTCCTTGAGCACGCGTTCTTCCTTTTCGAAGACCTGCATGATCAGCTCCTTGGCCTTGGCGATGTCGTCGGCGTAGTCGATGCCGATCGCCAGATCCAGGCGACGAGTGTCCCGCACGCTGTAGTTGGTGATCGCCGAGGCATAAAGCTGGCCGTTCGGCACGATCATCTCGACGTTGTCGGGCGTGTTCATGCGGGTGTGGAAGATGCCGATCTCGTTGACGGTGCCCATCAGGCCGCCGGCGATGATGAAGTCGCCGGCCTTGAAGGGCCGGAAGATCAGGACCATGACGCCGGCGGCGAAGTTCGCGAGCGAATCCTTGAGCGCCAGGCCGATGGCAATGCCGGCACCGGCGACCAGCGCGACCAGCGAGGTGGTATCGAGACCGAGTTGGGAAAGCGCGGCGATCGCCACGAACAGCAGGAAGGCGGTTCGTGCAAGCACGACGAGAAATCCCACCAGCATCCTGTCCAGGCCGGTGCGGCCCAGCAGCTTGCCCAGCCACGGGCTGCCCATCTTGGCGATAAAGTAACCACCGACGGCAATCGCTACGGCGATCAGGATCTTGATGATCCACGGTGCAACGTACAGGGAGAAAAAGCCTGCTTCTTCCATGACGGTTCCTCGTTGATTGTTAGGTTGATGGGTTCAGCGAACGGATCGGGTGACGAGTATAGGCACCATCGGGGAATAGGCACCATCGGGGAAATCGAGCGCGGTGTGGGCGCTGCGAGACCGCGAAACAATAGAAATCCCGGTAGCCCAAAACAAAAACACCGCCCGAAGGCGGTGTTTTACATGCTGACGGTTGCTGTGAACCGTGCTTACTGGTCGGTGCCCTTGATGGTCACGTCGACTCGGCGGTCGTCCTGCCGCTCTGCAGAGGTCTTCCCGTCCGCTTCGGTCTCGCCGCGGCCAATGGCCTCGATCCGGTTAGCCGGGATGCCTTGCTCGATCAGGTACTCCTTGACCGAGGCGGCGCGACGCTCGGAGAGGCCCTGGTTGTACTCGTCGGTGCCGATGTAGTCGGTGTGACCGACCACGCTGACTTCGGCCACGGAGTTCAGGTCGCCCATGTCGCGTACCAGCGCGTCGAGGGCTCCCTTGCCTTCGGGGCGCAGGAAGGACTTGTCGAAGTCGAAGAAGGTGTCAGCCTCGAGGGTGACGGTCTTCATTTCCGGCGCCGGGGGCGGCTCGACGACCGGCTTGGGTGCCGGCTTGGCTTCCTTCTCGATCAGCTCGGGGTTGCACTCCTCGATGGCGGTCTCGCTGTTGAGTTCGCCGTGGTTGTTGTACAGGCAGGGGCCGTGGCCGGTCTTGACCGGCTCGCCGTTGCTGTTGAACACGTACGGGGAATCGCCCCCGGCGAGGGCCTGGCCAGAGAAGGCAAACGTGGCTGCGATGGAGGCAGCGATCACGGTCATTTTCTTCATCTGTGAAATCTCCTTGTTTCTTCTGAGGTCAGAGATGGCTTTATGACGGTTGATGGAAAAGCCTGATTCAGTTCCGGCAACGGTTGAATCTGACCGGAATAGTAGTCGCCCATTCCGTCAAAGTGCAAAATTAGCGGCCCCGGGTGGCGCGTACGAGCCTGATAATCCACCGGGAGATTGCTCGACCGTCATGCCCGAAAGTCGCCGGGACCGATTGCGAGCTGTTTATCTGCGAGGAAAAAGTTTGCTCAAACCATTGATATACAAGACAAATAAACTCCTGGTTCTCGACCAGCGTCTTCTGCCGCACCGCGAGGAGTGGCTGTGTTGCTCTGACGCAACGTGCGTGGCGAAAGTGATACGCGACATGGCGGTTCGTGGCGCGCCGGCCATCGGGGTGGCTGCCGCGTACGGCTACCTGCTCGGTGCCCGACGACGGCAGGAGAGTGGCGAGCCCGTCTCTGTCGACTCGTTGAGCGGTGTCTATGATGAGCTCGCGGCGGCACGGCCCACGGCGGTCAACCTCGTTTGGGCGCTCGATCGCATGGGTGCTGCACTCGCTGGATTGAGCCATCTGGATGACGAGACGCGCGTGGCACGACTGACCGAGGAGGCGCAGTCGATCGAGCGAGAGGATCTCGAGGCCAACTTGCGAATGAGTCAGCACGGGGCCGCGTTGGTCGACCGCGGGCGTTGGGTACTGACTCATTGCAACACTGGCGCACTGGCGACGGCGGGCCAGGGAACCGCGCTGGGCGTGATTCGCGATGCCTGGGCCGCCGGTCGGCTCGAGGGTGTCTACGTCGGCGAAACGCGTCCCTGGCTCCAGGGAGCGCGTTTGACGGCATGGGAGCTCACGCAGGACGAGATTCCCTATCGACTGTTCTGTGATGGTGCGGCGGCTAGCGTGCTGGCGAGCGGCCGCGTGGGCTGGGTGATCGTCGGTGCCGACCGCATCGCGGCCAACGGGGACACGGCGAACAAGATCGGCACCTACGGGCTGGCCGTGCTGGCCCGTCACCACGGAGTGCGGTTCATGGTGGTCGCGCCCCGGTCGAGTATCGATCGCGATTGTCCCGACGGCCGGTCGATCGCCATCGAGCAACGCCCCGCCGACGAAGTGCGTCGTTTTGCCGGGCATGCGATCGCCCCCGGGGATGCGCCGGTCGAGAATCCCGCCTTCGACGTGACGCCGAACGGGTTGATCGACGCCCTGGTCACCGAGGTCGGTGTGCTGCATCGCCCAGACCGGTACGGGATCGCCCAGTTGTTCGAATGAGGGGTGGCGAGCGCGGCCGGACGGGGCCCTGTGATACCATGCCCCGGTTTATCGGCGCCCCCGTCTCGGGGCGCTGACGCGACGAGTCGACCGCTCGTGACTTGGCGGTCGTGCGGATCAATCAGGACACTCGTGGGCACCAGGACACTCGAATGACTCAGTTCGCCTCAGAAATCTTCCCGGTCAATCTCGAAGACGAGATGCGCCAGTCCTATCTCGATTACGCGATGAGCGTGATCGTAGGGCGGGCCTTGCCGGATGCCCGCGACGGCCTGAAGCCGGTGCACCGCCGGGTGCTCTACGCGATGCGCGAGCTGTCCAACGACTGGAACCGCCCCTACAAGAAGTCGGCCCGTGTCGTCGGTGACGTCATCGGTAAATACCACCCGCACGGCGACTCGGCCGTCTACGACGCGTTGGTGCGCATGGCGCAGGACTTCTCCATGCGCAACATGCTCATCGACGGGCAGGGCAACTTCGGCTCGGTCGACGGCGACGCCCCGGCGGCGATGCGTTACACCGAAGTGCGCATGGCGAAGATCGCCCACGAACTGCTCGCCGACATCGACAAGGAAACGGTCGATTTCATCGACAACTACGACGGCTCGGAATCCGAGCCGCAAGTGCTGCCCGCCCAGTTCCCGAACCTGCTGGTCAACGGCTCGTCGGGCATCGCCGTGGGCATGGCCACCAACATCCCGCCGCACAACCTCGGTGAGGTGCTCGACGCCACGGTCGCCCTGATCGACGAGCCGGCGATCAGCGACGACGACCTGCTCGCCTTCGTGCCGGCGCCGGACTTTCCCACCGCCGGCATCATCAACGGGGCGGCCGGCCTGCGCGATGCCTACCTGACCGGTCGCGGTCGCTGCGTGATGCGCGCCCGCGCCGGTTTCGAGGACAGCGAGAAGACCGATCGCACCTCGATCGTGATCACCGAGCTGCCCTACCAGGTCAACAAGGCGCGCCTGATCGAACGCATCGCCGAGTTGGTGCGCGACAAGAAGATCGAGGGTATCGCCGAACTGCGAGACGAATCCGACAAGGACGGCATGCGGGTCGTCATCGAGTGCAAGCGCGGCGAAGTGCCCGACGTGCTCCTGAACAATCTCTACCAGCAGACCCAGCTTCAGAGCGTGTTTGGCATCAACATGGTCGCCCTGATCGACGGCCAGCCGCGCACGGTAGGCCTGCGCGAAGTCCTGAATGTCTTCCTGCGCCACCGTCGCGAGGTGGTCACCCGGCGCACCATCTTCGAGTTGAGAAAGGCGCGCGAGCGTGCCCACATCCTCGAAGGGTTGGCCGTGGCACTGGCGAACATCGATCCGATGATCGCGGTGATCAAGTCCGCTCCCACCCCGGCCGAGGCGAAGGTCAAGCTGCTCGAAGGTACCTGGGAATCCGGCGTGGTGCGCACGATGCTGGAGAAGGCCGATGCCGCCGCCTCACGCCCCGAGGCGTTGGGAGACGAGTTCGGTCTGCAGGAGGGCGGCAGCTACCGTCTCTCGCCCGAGCAGGCCCAGGCGATTCTCGAGATGCGCCTCAACCGTCTGACGGGCCTCGAGCAGGACAAGATCGTCGAGGAATACGCCAAGCTGCTCGAGCGCATCATCGACCTGCTCGACATCCTGCGTTCCGACGAGCGCCTGATGCAGGTCATTCGCGAGGAATTGCTGCGGATCAAGGACGAATACGCCGACCCGCGCCGCACCGAGATCATCGTCGACTACGAAGACCTCTCGATGGAGGACCTGATCGCCGAGGAGGACCGCGTGGTCACGCTATCGCGCGAGGGCTACCTCAAGACCCAGTCGCTCACCGACTACCGCAGTCAGCGCCGCGGTGGCCGGGGCAAGGCCTCGACCCGCATGAAGGACCAGGATGTCATCGAGCAGCTGCTGGTAGCGAGTACCCATGCCTGGGTGCTGATGTTCACCAATTACGGGCGTGTCTACTGGCGCAAGGTCTACCAGTTGCCGCAGGGCGCGCGTGGCGCGCGCGGGCGACCCGTGGTCAACGTGCTGCCGTTGCAGGATGGCGAGTGCATCAACACCATGCTGCCGGTGCGCGAGTTCGTCGACGATCACTACATCTTTTTCGCCACCCGTCGAGGGCAGGTGAAGAAGACTCCGCTGGTCGACTTTTCCCGACCGCGCCAGGCCGGCATCATCGCCATCGATCTGCGCGAGGGCGACCGCCTGGTGGGCGCGGCGCTGACCGACGGCGAGCGCGAGATCATGCTGTTCTCCAACGCCGGCAAGGCAACGCGCTTCGCCGAGGAAGACGTCCGCTCGATGGGCCGGACGGCTGGCGGGGTGCGCGGCATCCGCCTGCAGGAGGGCCAGTCGGTGGTTTCGCTGATCGTGGTCGATGAGGGCGAGGTGCTCACCGCCACCGAGAACGGTTTCGGCAAGCGCACCCCCATCGACGAATTCCCCGTCTACAACCGGGGCGGGCAGGGCGTGATCGCCATCAACACCAGCGAGCGTAACGGTCAGCTCGTCGGCGCGGTGCTGGTGGGCGAGGCCGACGAGGTGATTCTCATCTCCAACCGCGGTACACTCGTGCGCACCGAGGTATCCGAGATTTCCTCCCTGTCGCGAAACACCCAGGGCGTGACGCTGATCCGGCTGGGCAAGGACGAGCGCCTGGTCCAGGTCGAGCCGGTTGCCGCCATGGAAGACGATGGCGACGAGGACGGTGGCGAGGAAATCGCGGAGCCGAGCGCGGAGGAGTGATCCCTGCCGTGGCGAACGATGCGACACCCCGACCAGCCCGCCTGCCGCGGGCTGTTTTCGATGGATCGATGAAGGCCGGCACGAATGCGATTGGCGCTGTGCGCCTCGATCACGGGCGGCTCGTCAGGCCGGATAGGCATCGGATTCGTGCAGACCTTATCGTGAGGCCGGGCGAGCGTTCGCCCGGTCGCTTGTTTTCCGTTTCTGTTCAGGAGTAGTCATGGCTCGCGTTTACAACTTCAGCGCCGGTCCGGCGATGCTGCCCACCGAGGTCCTCACCCGCGCACGAGACGAGATGGTCGATTACCAGGGGACCGGCATGTCGGTCATGGAAATGAGCCATCGCGGCAAGCATTTCGTCGGCATCGCCGAGCAGGCGGAAGCCAACCTGCGCAAGCTGATGAACATCCCGGACAACTACAAGGTGCTGTTCCTGCAGGGCGGGGCGTCGAGCCAGTTCGGTGCCGTGCCGCTGAACCTGGGTAACGGTTCGGGCAAGGCGGACTACTTCAACACCGGGCACTGGTCGGTCAAGGCGATCAAGGAAGCCAAGCGCTTCGTCGACGTGAACGTCGTTGCCGACACCAAGCCGGATAATTTCACCACGCTGCCGGCCGAGGGCGAGACCAAGTTCTCCCCGGACGCCGACTATGTCCACTACACGCCGAACGAGACCATCGCCGGCGTCGAGTTCCCCTACATCCCGGATACCGGGGACGTGCCGCTGGTCGCGGACATGTCTTCGACCATCCTGTCGCGTCCGATCGACGTTTCGAAGTTTGGCGTCATCTACGCCGGCGCGCAGAAGAACATCGGCCCGGCCGGCCTGACTATCGTCATCGTCCGCGACGACCTGCTGGGCAAGTCGCGCGAGACCACCCCGGCAATGCTCGACTGGGCCACCCAGGCCGAGGCCGACTCCATGTTCAACACGCCGCCGACCTACGCCTGGTACGTCGCCGGACTGGTGTTCGAACACCTGCTGGAAAAAGGCGGCCTGGAAGAGATGGGCCGGATCAATGCCCGCAAGGCAGAGAAACTCTACGGCGCCATCGACGACAACGATTTCTACCGCAATCCGGTCGAGCCGGCCTACCGCTCCTGGATGAACGTGCCGTTCATGCTGGCCGACGACTCGCTCGACAAGACCTTCCTCGAAGAGGCGGGCCGCCAGGGGCTCGTGACGCTCAATGGGCACCGGTCGGTGGGTGGTATGCGCGCGAGCATCTACAACGCCATGCCGGAAGCCGGCGTGGATGCGCTGATCCACTTCATGAACGACTTTGCCAAGCGCCACGGCTGAGCCCCGCTCGCCTCGCTGCCAGCCACTGTTTTCAAGGAATCCGTCATGTACAAGATTCATACCCTCAACGCCATCTCCAACAAGGGCCTTGAGCGCCTGCCGACCGACAAGTACGACATCGGTGCCGAGCTCAATGATGCCGACGCCATCCTGGTCCGCTCGGCCAAGATGCATGACATGGACCTGCCGGCATCGCTGCTGGCGATCGGCCGCGCCGGCGCCGGCGTGAACAACGTCCCGGTCGACCGCATGACCGAGCAGGGCGTGGTGGTCTTCAACGCCCCGGGCGCGAACGCCAACGCGGTCAAGGAACTGGTCATCGCCGGCATGCTGATGTCGATCCGCAACATCGGCCCGGCCTGGGACTTCGCCCGCAACCTCGAGGGCTCCGACGAGGAGATCCACAAGGCGACGGAAGCCGGCAAGAAGAACTTCAAGGGCTTCGAGCTGCCGGGTCGCACCCTGGGCATCATCGGCCTGGGCGCTATCGGCGTGCGCGTCGCCAACTCGGCCAAGGCGCTGGGCATGCGCGTGATCGGCTTCGATCCGGGCATCAGCGTCGAGCGCGCCTGGGAGCTGTCCCCGGACGTCCACCAGGCGGGCAGCGTCGACGAAGTGCTGGCCAAGGCTGACTTCGTCTCCCTGCACGTGCCGTTGATGGAGCAGACCAAGGACCTGATCAACGCCGAGCGCCTGGCCTTCATGAAGGATAACGTGGTGGTGCTCAACTTCGCCCGTGACGGCATCGTCAACGAGCAGGACATGGTCGACGCGCTCGACAACGGCAAGGCCCTGTCCTATGTCTGCGACTTCCCGAGCAACGCGACCAAGAACCACCCGAGGTGCCTGACCCTGCCGCACCTGGGCGCCTCTACCGACGAGGCCGAGGACAACTGCGCGATCATGGTCGCCGACCAGGTCCGCGACTACGTCGAGAACGGCAACATCAAGAACGCGGTCAACATGCCGCACGTCCAGATGGCCCGTTCCGGCGCACAGCGCATCGCGATCGCCAACCTCAACCGCCCGGACATGGTCGGCCAGATCTCGCATATCCTCGGCAAGGCCGGCGTGAACATCGAGCATCTGGTCAACGAGTCGCGCGATCAGGTGGCCTACACCCTGCTGGACGTCGACCGCGACGTGCCGGCCGAGACCCGCGACGAGCTCGCGGCGATCGACGGCGTGTTGCGCCTGCGCCTGCTCTGATCTTCGTTCGAGGCAATGGGCGGCACTGATGCCAACGCCGCGAAGGCGG
Organism: Halothiobacillaceae bacterium; assembly: GCA_016938615.1. Taxonomy (GTDB): domain Bacteria; phylum Pseudomonadota; class Gammaproteobacteria; order Halothiobacillales; family Halothiobacillaceae; genus Guyparkeria. Next base: position 8,510 of record JAFGUH010000030.1, read on the forward strand.
CACGGCCCGAGAGCCTGGACGAGGTCCGCGGGCTGATCGACGGCGTCGATCGCCAGATTCTCGACCTGCTCAGCGAGCGCGCGCGCCTGGCCGAGCAGGTCGCGGCGATCAAGCAGCGCGACCCCGACCATCACCCGGCGCAGTCCTTCTATCGGCCGGAACGAGAGGCCCAGGTGCTCGCGCGCATCCGCGAGCTCAACCCGGGGCCGCTGGACGACGACACCGTCGCCTGGCTCTTTCGCGAGATCATGTCGGCCTGTCTTGCCCACGAACGGCCACTGGCGATCGCGACCCTCGGCCCGGCCGGGACCTTTTCCGAGCTTGCCGCCGCCACGGCCTTCGGTCATGGCGGTCGCCTGCAGTTCGAGCCGGGTATCCCGGAAGTCTTCCGTGCGGTCGCCGCCGGCAGCGTCGACTACGGTGTGGTGCCGATGGAGAATTCCACCGAGGGCAGTGTTTCGGTCACGTTGGACTCCCTTGCTGGCAGCGACTTGCTGCTGTGTGGCGAGGTGGCCCTGCGCATCGACCAGCAACTCATGGTCCACCCCGAGGCAGCGAGCACGCCGCGCGTGATCGTCTCGCACGCCCAGTCGTTGGCTCAATGCCGCGAATGGCTCGATGCGCACTACCCCGGCGTCGAACGCCTGGCGGTGGCCAGCAACAGCACCGCGGCCCAGCAGGCGTCTCAGGACGTCGAGGTGTTTGCCGTGGGCCCGGCGGTCGCCGCCGAGCGTCATGGGCTCGTGATCCGGGCGTCGAACATCCAGGACAACGTCCAGAACACCACCCGTTTCGCCGTGCTCGGCCGAGAGCCGGTCGCCCCCTCGGGCGACGACAAGACGGCATTGTTGCTGTCAGTGACCAACGAGCCGGGTGCGCTTTCCCGCCTGTTGGCGCCGTTGTCCGAGGCGGGCATCGACGTGATGCGGATCGAATCGCGCCCGGCACGCGACCGGGTCTGGGACTACGTGTTCTTTATCGACATCGCGGGTCACCGGGACGAGCCACGGATCAGCGAGGCGCTCGAGCGCCTGCGCCCACATTGCGGCCAGCTGCGCGTCCTTGGCTCCTACCCGGTCCCGGCGATCGGCCTGCCGGGAGGGGAGCGGTGAATCCCGACGAGACGGCGCCCAATGAGACGATGACGGTCGGCCGGGTGCGCGAATGCGTCGCGGCGATCCGCCCCTACGTCCCGGGCAAGCCAGCTGAGGAGGTTGCCAGGGAATACGGCGTCGAAGACGTGCTCAAGCTGGCCTCCAACGAGAATCCGCTCGGCGCCTCGCCGCGTGCGGTCGAAGCGATACGGGCGGGGTTGGCCGACCTGCACGTCTATCCGGACGGCAGCGGGTTTCATCTCAAGCGGGCGATCGGCGGGCACTTCGACGTGCGCCCAGAGCAGGTCACGCTCGGCAACGGCTCGAACGACGTGCTCGAACTGGTCGCGCGCGCCTACCTCGAGCCGGGGGTGAATGCGGTGTTCTCCGAGCACGCCTTTGCCGTCTACGGGCTGGCCACCCAGGCCGCGGGCGCCGAGGCCAGGGTGGTGCCGGCCCGCCCGGCGGACGATCCCGACATGCCCTTCGGTGCTGATCTCGAGGCGATGGCTGCGGCCGTCGACGAACGCACCCGCGTGCTGTTTCTCGCCAATCCCAACAATCCGACCGGCACCTGGGTGGAGACGGCTGAACTGCGCGCGATGCTCGATGTGCTGCCGGATCACGTGATCGTGGTCCTCGACGAGGCCTACACCGAGTACGTCGACGATCCGGCGTTCCCGGACGGCCTCGACCTGTTGGCGCACTACCCGAACCTCGTGGTCACTCGTACCTTCTCGAAAATCTATGGCCTTGCCGCGCTGCGCGTCGGGTTCGCCGTCAGCGACCCGCTCATCGCGAGTCTGCTCGACCGGGTGCGCCATCCCTTCAACGTCAATACCCTCGCCTTGCGGGCCGCCGAGGCGGCGCTCGACGATCATGCATTCGTCGTTGAAAGTCGGGCGGTCAATCGTGCCGGGTTGGCGCAATGGCAGGCCGCGGCCGTAGCCCGTGGTTGGGCGACCGTGCCCAGTCGGGCCAATTTCATCACGGTAATTACGCCGTTCGCGGCCGGCCGAGTGTTCGAGGCGTTGTTGCCCGACGGCGTGATCGTTCGTCCGCTGGGTGGCATGCAGGCAGACGGCGCCCTTTCGCGCGCACTGCGTATCACCATCGGCACCGAGGCTCAGAACGCGCGTGCCATCGACGCGCTGGTGCGGGCGCTCGAGCGACTGACTGACGAGATGGCGCCAACATGATGTTCCGGCGCCTGGCCGTCATCGGGACCGGCCTTATCGGTGGTTCGCTGGCACTAGCCTTGCGTGAATGCGGCGAGGTGGGCGAGGTGGTCGGCTACTCGCGTCGGCTGGAAACCCGGCTGGCGGCCGAGCGGCTCGGCCTGATCGATCGGCCGGCGGACTCGATCGGCGAGGCGGTGAGCGACGCCGACCTGATCTTCCTCGCCACGCCGGTCGGGGCGATGGACGTGGTGCTCGGCGAGGTGGCCGACTGCCTGCCGGACGACGCGTTGATCACCGACGGCGGCAGCGTCAAGGGCGCGGTGGTCGAGCGCGCACGCGCGCGGCTCGCGCCGGGGCAATTGTGCCGATTCGTTCCGGGACACCCGATCGCCGGGCGCGAACACAGTGGCCCGGACGCGGCCACCGCCGACCTCTACCGTGGCCAGCGCGTGATCCTGACCCCGCTCGGAGAGAATCGCGACGAGGATGTCGCCCGCATCGAGGCAATGTGGGCCGCCTGCGGTGCCCGGGTCGAGCGACTCGACGTCGTCCATCACGATCATGTCCTGGCGGCGACCTCGCACCTGCCTCACGCGGCGGCGTTCGCGATGGTCTCGTCGCTCGCGCGCCTGGCCGAGCGCTACGAGGTGTTCCGTTACGCCGCTGGCGGTTTTCGGGACTTCACCCGCATCGCGAGCTCCGACCCCGTGATGTGGCGTGACATCTGCCTCGACAACCGCGTCGAGATCCTCGACATGCTCGGCCGCTACCGCGACGAGCTCGACCGCTTGCGCGACATGCTCGATCGCGACGACGGCGAGGCGATCGAGCGCTACTTTGCCGAGGCGAAGGCCGTGCGTGATGCGCTCTATCCGGCCGCTCGACTCGACGATTCCGCCGAGCGCGACGGTTGACGCTCGCCACGGACCGATCAATCGCCAGACAACTGTTTCCATCCCCTGACTTCCGGATGACCGTGCCATGACTGCCGCTCGTGAACCCGCTTCCCTGACATTCCGCAGTACCGCCGCGCCCCGGCCCCTGGCAGGCGAAACGCGCGTGCCCGGCGACAAGTCGATCTCGCATCGCTCGATCATGTTCGGCTCGCTGGCCTGCGGCACCACCGAGGTCAGCGGCTTTCTCGAGGGCGAGGACAGCCTCAATACCTTGCGCTGCTTCCGGGCCATGGGGGTGTCGATCACCGATCCGGTTGATGGGCGCGTGACCATCGAAGGGGTTGGGCTGCACGGTCTGAAGGCACCGACAGAGCCGCTCTACGTCGGTAACTCCGGCACTTCGATGCGGCTGATGTCGGGCATCCTCGCCGGACAGACGTTCGATTCGGTGCTCGAGGGAGACGCCTCGCTCTCGCGCCGGCCGATGAAGCGGGTGATCGACCCGCTCACCGCCATGGGGACACGGATCGAGTCCGGTCCCGAGGGCCGCTCGCCGCTCAAGATCCACGGCGGCCAGTCGCTCAAGGCGATCGACTATGCCATGCCGATGGCCAGCGCTCAGGTGAAATCCTGCGTCCTGCTCGCCGGCCTGTACGCCGAGGGGCGTACCTGTGTGTCCGAACCGGCCCCGACCCGCGATCACACCGAGCGCATGCTCTCGGGGCTGGGCGTGGGCATGCAGCGTGACGGGGCGCGTGTCTGTATCGAGCAGGCGGACGCTGGCGCGCGCCGGCTCGTCGGGCGGGCGCTCGAGGTGCCGGCCGACATTTCCTCGGCGGCGTTCTTCCTGGTCGCGGCCAGCATCGTCCCGGACTCGGACATCCTGCTCACCCACGTGGGCCTGAACCCGACCCGTACTGGGGTGATCGACATCCTGCAGGCGATGGGCGCGGACATCCGCATCGAAAACCGCCGCGAGGTGGGCGGCGAGCCGGTCGGCGACCTGCGAGTCAAGAGCGCCGAGCTCCACGGCATCGAGATCGACGCGGCGCTGGTGCCGCTGGCGATCGACGAGTTCCCGGTGATCTTCGTCGCCGCCGCCTGCGCCAAGGGGCGGACGGTGCTGACGGGTGCAGAGGAGTTGCGGGTCAAGGAATCCGACCGCATCGCGGTGATGGCCGACGGCCTAGCCAAGCTCGGCATCGACGCGACCCCCACCGAGGACGGCATGATCATCGAGGGGCGCGGCGAGCCGGCCCCGTTCGGCTCTGCGACCATCTACGCCCAGGGCGATCACCGCATCGCGATGGCCTTCGCCGTCGCCGGCCTGAAGGCCCGAGGTGAGGTCACCATCCACGATTGCCAGTTCGTCGAGACCTCGTTCCCGGGCTTCGCCGAACTGTTCAATCGCCTCGGCGGTTGCCTGGAACTGTCGCGTCACTGAACACATTGGAGGAGATCCCATGGTCCCCGTCATCACCATCGACGGTCCCAGCGGGTCCGGCAAGGGCACCATCGCCCGTCGACTGGCCGCGCGGCTGGGCTTCGGCATGCTCGATTCCGGCGCCCTCTACCGTCTGACGGCCCTGGCCAGCCAACAGGCCAGCCTGGCGCCGCAGGCCCCGGAGATCGTCGACATCGCCCGTCGTCTCGCCTGCCGTTTCGACGAGGAGGGCAACGTCTTTCTCAACGAGGAAAACGTCAGCCGCGAACTGCGCACCGAAACCACCGGCGCGATCGCCTCGCAGATCGCCGCGCGGCCCGAGGTGCGCGAGGCGCTTTTGCAACGCCAGCGCGACTTTGCCAAGGCCCCGGGGCTGGTTGCCGATGGCCGCGACATGGGCACGGTGGTCTTCCCCGGGGCGCCGGCGAAGATCTTTCTCGACGCCAGCGCCGAGGTGCGCGCCGATCGCCGTTATAAGCAGTTGATCGAGAATGGATTCGATGCTAGTTTTACCGCCCTCGTCGAAGAGATTCGTCAGCGGGACGAGCGAGATCGTAATCGTTCGGTCGCGCCGCTTAGGCCGGCCAGCGATGCGTTAGTCGTTGATTCCAGCCATCTTTCCATCGACGAGGTGGAGGCCACGTTGTGGCGCTACGCCCAGGATCGGCTTGCCGATCAGGACATGTAGCGCCCGGCGGGGTCGTTGAGTCGTGTTCTTGTCGGGCAATCCTGCCCGGGCAACAACGAAGAAGTCTGGCAAACCCAGGGATCGGATAGGCCAGTTTTTTTTTACCACGACGGACAGCGTTTGGAACGTCCGGTCGTCAACCCTTTGGAAATGCGGATTAATGTCTGAAAGTTTTGCCCAGCTTTTTGAAGAAAGCCTCCAGAATGCCGTCATGCAGGC
>JAFGUH010000257.1 GCA_016938615.1 Halothiobacillaceae bacterium
ATCGCCGACGCCCCGCCGGCATCGCGCGCCGGGATGGTCCAGCCGCGCTGCCGCCAGCATCGAGCCGGCGCCGATCCCGGACGAGCGCCCGGCCGCGGACATTTGCGTGGGTTACGCGTGCTGCGTGAGCGATGGAGGATTCTCGGCCCTCCAGTGTCGCCCTGCATGGGGGAGGCGCTAAACCAACCCTCTGCTGCGTTACCGTGCCCTGCTACGCGGCCGCGGGCTGTTCGCCGCCAAAGTCGACCTCGTCCAGCGCGGGGTCGAACACGTCCGGCGGGATGTGGAGTTCGTCGGTTGCGTAGGCGCCGAACCGGAGGATGTGGGAGGTCAGGTAGGGCGAGAGCTGGGCCAGATCCTCAGCGGTCACCTGCCACCCCTCGGCAACCAGCTGCCGGATGACCTCCATCATGTCGATCGCGGTGTGGAACACGATCAGGTTGCACAGCAGCGAGTTCCATTTGACCGACTTTCCTGCTCGGCCGGGTCGTTCTCGGCGATCACGCCCTGGTTGCCGAACCGGGGTCCAGGCGGAGAACCCGTTGTAGGCCTCGGCCTTGTTGGTGGCCGCGGTCACCCGTGCCCGCAGCCCCGAGTCGGCGAGGAACCGCAGCAGCGCCACGGTCCGCATCACGCGCCCGACCTCCCGGAACGCCTTGTAGATCTGGTTTTTGCGCGAGTTCGACGACAATCGGCGCATCAGCGTCACCGAAGACACTTTGCATTGTGAAGAGCCGTCATTAGTCGTCGATCGGCGCGACGACGAGGACTCCGGCGGGCTCGGATACATCTTGGTCAGCGAGCCGGGTCGGCCTACCTAACGGACCGACCGAGGCGATCAACGGTCGCCTCGAACACCTCCACGGCTCTGCCCTTGGCTTACGCAATCTCGCGAAGCACATCGCCAGATCGCTACTCGAGACCGGCGGGTTCAGACCACAGCTACACCCTCGATCGTGAAGAGCCGGATGGCCTCGGTCCCGCCCGCGTGCGTAGCGCGCTACGCGAGGGCGCAGGTCGCCTGGGATCGGGTCGTGAGCCTTAGGCCACAAGGGTCACCGTGGCGACGTCCTCGTGGCACGTCAACCGGGACGGCCTCGTCGTGGCCGACCGCCCCTGGATCGCCAACCTAACGCGGCGCAGCCCGCTGCAGCCCCAGGGCGCTGGCTGCCACCAGCCCCAGCCCGCAGCCCAGCTGGACGACCCACCAGGCACCGATGCCGGCGTGGTGGCCAGACGCCGGGCACATCAGGGTGGACGCCACCAGCATCCCGGCTGCCACCAGCGAGGC
>JAFGUH010000258.1 GCA_016938615.1 Halothiobacillaceae bacterium
CAGGCGAGATACAGGGCCAAAAAGTCGTAGCAGCGCGAGCGGAACTCGGCCGGGTCCTGGCGCACGGTGATCGCGTGCAGGTCGACCAGCATGAACAGCGCGTCATGCGTGTCCTGCATGTTGACCCAGTTGCGGATCGCACCGACGTAATGGCTGATCAGCAGTTGCCCGGAAGGCTGGATGCCGGAGAGCACCACCGGCGGCAAGGCGTTCTTGGACATAGGTTGCGGGTTCTTCAGGCTGATGAACGGATTGAGTGCGCCGGGTCGATCCGGTACGCCACGGGTCGGCACGCGGCGCCCTCCCGGGCAAGGCGGCTCATCATAGCAAAGGCCCGTGGCGGGTCATCCCGGCCCGCTCCTGCTATACAGGAGGGGAAGCCACCCGGGGATGCCCAGACGATGCCGGCGATTCTCTTCGACATGGACGGCGTGCTCTACGTCGGCGACCGCCCCACCGACGGGGCGGCCGAGACGCTGGCGTGGTGCCGTCGACACGCCATCCCGTTCCGCTTCGTCACCAACACCACCTCTCGACCCCGCACGGCCCTGGTCGACAAGCTCGACGCGATGGGCATCGAGGCCCGGGCAGACGAGATCATCACGCCACCGGTCGCCGCCCGCCAGTGGCTGTCACGACACGTCGACGGCCCGGTCGGCCTGTTCGTCCCCGAGGCCACCCGGGCGGAGTTCGCCGATTGCACCCCCGCCTCGCCCCGCGACGAGCGCGTTGCGGCCATCGTGCTGGGCGATCTGGGCGAGGGATGGGACTTCGCCACCTACAATCGCGCCTTCCGCTGGCTCAAGCAAAATCCGGACGCGCCGCTGGTCGCGCTCGGCCTGACCCGATTCTGGGAGGCCGAGGACGGCCCACGTCTCGACGTCGGCCCGTTCGTGCGCGGGCTCGAGTACACCACCGGACGTGAGGCGGTCGTGCTCGGCAAGCCTAGCGCGGCGTTCTACGGGGAAACTCTGCGCGATTCGATGACGTCTCTGCGGGACCTCCAAGGGTCCAGATGCAAGGCGCAGTCCGCCGTGAAGGGCCGTCGCCCTTTACAAGGGCTGCAACGCCGCAGATGGGCCCTTGGAGGCCCGCCCGGATGGGGCTCGCGGGTTTGCCCGCACTCGGCGTTGCCGTCCCTCGACGGGCAACGAGCCCGTCTTCGGTCCGGCGCCTTGATTGCGGACAAACCCGCGAGCCAGAGATGTCATCGAATCGTGCAGAGTTTCCCTAAACGGGCCGTCGAGCAACTGGGGGTGCCGGCGGACCAGACCCTGATGATCGGTGACGACATCGTCGGCGACGTTGGTGGAGCCCAAGGAGCCGGGCTGAAGGCAGTGTTGGTCCGCACCGGCAAGTTCCGCCCGACGGATCTCGACGGCGATATCTCGGCCGACGGGGTGATCGATTCGATCGCCGACCTGCCGACCTGGTGGGAGCGCGAGTCGCCGCCATGACCACCGACCAGGGCCTGCTGTTCGCCATCCTGGGGCTGACGCTCGCCGGATTCGCCTGGGGGCGGCTGCGCTGCGACGTGGTCGCCCTGCTCGCCCTGCTGGCGACCGGACTGACCGGGCTGGTGTCGCCCGCGACCATGTTCAGCGGGCTGTCGCACCCGGCGGTGATCACCGTGGCGGCGGTGCTGATCCTCAGCCGCGCCCTGATCAACGCCGGGGTGATCGACGTGCTCGCGCGCCGGCTGACGCGGGTGGGTGACCGCCCGATGGTCCAGGTAATCACCCTGACCGGGGTGGTCGCGCTGAGCTCGGCGTTCATCAACAACGTCGGCGCGCTGGCGCTGTTCATGCCGGTGGCCGTCTGGATGGCACGGCATGCCGACCGCTCGCCGTCGTTCCTGCTCATGCCGCTGGCCTTCGGCTCGCTGCTCGGCGGCACGCTCACCCTGATCGGCACGCCGCCGAACATCATCATCGCCACCTACCGGGCCGACACCGGCGCGCCGGCCTTCGGCATGTTCGACTTCCTGCCGGTGGGGCTGGCCGTCACGCTCGCGGGTGTCGCCTTCATCGCCCTGGTGGGTTGGCGGCTGACCCCCTGTCGCAGCCAGTCGGCCGACAACGGCGAACTGTTCGAGATCGAGAGCTACCTGACGGAAGTGCGCGTGCCCGAATCGAGCAGCTACGCCGGGCGCAGCGTGCACGAACTGATCGACTCGGTCGCCGAGGAGACCGACGTGATGGTCACCGCCCTGCTACGCGAGGGCGAGCGCCGCCGGATGCCCTCGACCTACGAGGTGCTCAGGCCCGGCGACATCCTGCTGATCGAGGCCGATTCCGACGGCCTCAAGGCATTGATCGACGTCACCGGGGTGGAACTGGCGGCCGGCGAAACCGCCGAGAACGACGTAAAAACCGACAAGAACGCCGGCGAGCTGACGCTGACCGAGGCGATCGTCGCGCCCAACTCGAGGCTGGTCGGGAACTCGGCGGGGGCACTCGACCTACGGGAGCGCGACGGGGTGAACGTGCTGGCCGTCGCCCGGCAGGGCAAGCGATTGAAACAGCGCATCAGTCACATCCGCTTTCTGCCCGGCGACATCCTGCTGCTGCAGGGGCGCGAGGAGAGCCTGCCCGGCGCGATGAGCCGACTCGGCTGCCTGCCGCTGGCCGCGCGCGGGCTCAATATCGCCCGCCCCCGTCGCGTCGCGCTGGGCGGGGGCATCTTCGTCGCCGGCCTCGCACTCGTCGCCTTCGACCTGCTGCCGGTGGCCATGGCGCTGGTCGGCACCGCCGTGGCGATGGTGATCGCCGGGCTCCTGCCCTCCGACGATGCCTACCGCGCCATCGACATGCCGGTGATCGTGCTGCTCGCCGCCATGCTGCCGGTCGGCCAGGCGCTGGAAACCACGGGCGGCTCGACCCTGATCGCCGAGACCCTGCTGGTCGCCGCCGACCACCTGCCCGCGTTCGCCACCCTGGCGCTGCTGATGACGGCGGTCATGCTGCTGTCCAACCTGGTCAACAACGCGGCAGCGGCCGTACTCGCCGCACCGATCGGCATCCAGATCGCGCAGGGCATGAACGCGTCAGCCGACCCGTTTCTCATGGCCGTGGCCATCGGCGCCTCCTGCGCCTTCCTCACCCCGATCGGCCATCAGTCCAACACGCTGGTCATGGCGCCGGGCGGCTACCGGTTCGGCGATTACTGGCGCATGGGGTTGCCGCTTTCCCTGTTGGTGGTCGTCGTGTCCGTGCCCACGATCCTTTGGGTCTGGCCGATATCCGGCTAAAACTGCGGGCCGGGAGAGCCGTTCGAATCGACTCGAGATACAGACGATCACGGCAAAAATCCGGCGCGCGGGCGAGCTCGGCTCCATGATGACCAACAACACTTAAGCGGGCCGCTTGCCAAGCGGCCGACGTTCTTTTATCCTACGCGACCTTTGAATTGACCCGCCCGCGTGCCGACCGCCGAACAGGCCCAACACCCCTGGCACGCGCGCGATCAGACGAGTCGCTCAGGAGACAATCATGGCCCGAGTTTGCCAAGTGACCGGGAAGCGCCCGGCGGTCGGTAACAACGTATCGCACGCCAACAACAAGACCCGGCGTCGGTTCCTGCCCAACCTGCACAAGAAGCGGTTCTGGGTAGAGAGCGAGCAGCGCTTCGTCAGCCTGCGTGTTTCCAGCCACGGCCTGCGCACGATCGACAAGGTCGGCATCGAGACGGTCATCACCGAGATGCGAGCGCGCGGCGAGAAGGTCTGAAACACCGCTCACCACCCCGTCCCGACAGATAACACGTTCGACAGGTAACACGACATGCGCGACAAGATCCGTCTGGTATCCAGTGCCGGCACCGGCCACTTCTATACCACCGACAAGAACAAGCGGAACATGCCGGAAAAGATGGAAATCAAGAAGTACGATCCGGTAGTACGCAAGCACGTCATCTACAAGGAAGCCAAGATCAAGTAAGACGCGTCCCGGCCGCTCCGGCGGCCACACCGTCTTGTCCTGATCGGCGCCCGGACCCCGCGAGGATGTTTCCCGCGGGGTTTCTTCGTGTCGCCCTTCCCGACCGAGCGGACCATGCCCGAACTCCCCGAAGTCGAAACCACCCGTCGCGGCATCGAGCCGCACGTCATCGGCCAGCGCATCGCGACGGTCACCGTCCGCGACTCGCGCCTGCGCTGGCCGGTGCGTGCCGACCTGGCCGAGTTCCTTGCCGGCCGCCCGATCGTGGCGGTCGAGCGGCGCGCCAAATACCTGCTTGTGCGCCTGGACCGCGGCGACCGGGTGCTGATCCATCTGGGCATGTCCGGCAGCCTGCGACTCGAGGACCCGACCAACCCGCCGCGCAAGCACGACCATGTCGAGTGGCTTCTGGGCAACGGCCGGGCGCTGCGCCTGCACGATCCCAGGCGTTTCGGTGCCGTGCTGACCGATCACGCGGACGACCCGCATCTGCGGCTGCGCAAACTCGGCCCCGAACCGCTCGATCCCGACTTCGACGGCGCCTACCTCGCCGGCCGGTTTGCCGGCCGACGCGTAGCTGTCAAGCAGGCGATCATGAACGCCGAGATCGTGGTGGGCGTGGGCAATATCTATGCCTCGGAGGCCCTGTTCCTTGCCGGCATCCACCCAGGGATGCCGGCAGGCGAGCTTGCCCCGGATGCCTGTGACGCCCTGGCCGCGGCCATCCGCCAGGTACTGGCCGCGGCCATCGAACAAGGCGGCACGACCCTGCGCGACTTCCTCGCCCCATCGGGCAGCCCCGGCTACTTTCGCCAGACACTCAACGTCTACGAGCGGACCGGCCAGCCCTGCCGACGCTGCGGGGCAGCCGTCATTCGGGTCGTGATGGGGCAACGCTCGACCTGGTTTTGCCCGACGTGTCAGCCGTCGGGCGGATAGCTGAAGGCTAGAGGCTGATCTGATGATCTGACCTCTGATCTCTTCAAGCCCTCAGCTTCCAGCTCATGCCTCATTCCGGCTCGATCTTCAGCAGCTCCCGGACGATGCGATCGACTTCCGGGGTGTCCCAGATGATCCCGGCGTTGACCGAGTAGTGGATCCGACCATCAGGGGCCACCAGGAACGAGGTCGGAAAGGCGAAGGCACCGTATCGCTCGGCCACCTCGCCCTCGGAATCAACTGGGATGGGGAACGACAGATCGAACCCATGCTCTCGGATGAACCCGCGCAGGTGTTCGGGCGACTGCTTGAAGGCGATCGCGTAGATCTTCAGCCGGTCGGGATATCGACTGGCGAGTCGTTCCATCGAGGGAATCTCCTCGACGCAGGCGGGACACCAGGTCGCCCAGAAATTGACGATCTGCACCCCGTCGAAGTGCCCGTCGAGTCCCTGCGCCTCCCCGTCGAGGTCCGGCAATTCGAAATCGGGCGCCGGAGTGGGCGTGACCGGGGTCAGTCCGGTCTGCTTCTCCAGCGGCTCGCTACGCGACTCGTCCAGTTCGAGGGCCTGGCTCGGATGGGGCGCTGTGGCCAGGAGCGGGATCGACGCGAGGATCTGGTCCGGCAGCGCCTGTACGGCCGGCCCCGCCGAGGGGCGTTCGAGCACCTTGGCAACCTGGCCCAACGACTTGGTGCGCGGCTCGGCCATGTCGATGAAGTAATAATCCCGGACACCGGGTACCACGCGAACGAAGGCCGGGCTGCCTCCGCGCACCAGGCGCTCCCACAGCGCGGCCAGTCGGTTGGTGTAAGCGCCCTGCTCCGGCTGGACGATCATCACCGGCAGGTTGGTCGCATCGACGATGCCGAAGAACTCGGGCTCGGCACCGGCCACCGGCGTGCCGCGGTAAAGGTTGGGAAACAGCAGCACGGCACCGGCCAGACCGGACGTATCATCCATCCCGCTCTGCCACAGCCTCATCCCGCGCAGGATCGGCACCGCCATGCGGTCACTGCCGACGACGATGACCTTCCGCTCGCCGTTGGCCTCACGCACCCCTCGACGGATCAACGCCTCGATGGCCGTGCCGTCGCGTTCGCGCACCACCGTATCCGACCGAGTGAGGAACAGGGAGTCGAGCACGTCGACCAACCATACGGTCGCGCCGCGCCGCGCCAGCGCGTGAGCGATGCTCTCCGGGCCGGCCGTATCGCCGTACTGGTTGACGGCCCACAGCACCAGCGGTCCGTTTGCGGGCGCCTCTGAATCAGGCGCGATCACACGCACATCCAGGCGATCCCCATCGCTGCCAACGGGAATGCGCAGATCGCTTCCCATAGCCGCCGTGGCGGCCGTGCCGACCAGGAGCGCTACCAGAAGCTGCCCCGGGTGCCAAGCCAGCCGTCGCCACCACCCCCGAGCACGAGCGACCAGCCCCACAGTCAATTCGTTTACCACACGCATCGCCTCAGCCCTCGCGCTTTCGTACAATGTCGACTCGCCCGGACCGCGACGGCCGGCCGATCACATTCCTTGAGGAACGTCTGCACGCACGCCATACCGCTGGAGCGCACTTAGGGCCAAGCAGATGCAAGGCACTCGTCCGTTACGGAAGACCACGGTCTCTTCTTTCCAGGGGCGACAACGCCGCAGGTGCCCGGGTCAAGGCCCAGGGTCATGGCCCCTGGTCAAGGCTCCAGGTCAAGGCACGCCCTGCGAGGCTCGAATCCGTGCAGATTTTCCTTAGCATGCTAGCAGTTGAGCACCCAATGACACACTCGGCCCCCGCCATCTTCCACACACAGATCGACGACCTGGAACTGATCCATCGCGGCAAGGTGCGCGATCTCTACCGCATCGACGACGAGCGGATGCTGATCGTCACCACCGACCGGGTCTCGGCCTTCGACGTGATCCTGCCCACGCCGGTTCCCGGCAAGGGCCGGGTGCTGACCGAGGTCTCGCGGTTCTGGTTCGAGAAAAGCCGCGATCTCGTGCCCAATCACCTCTGCGAGGACCAGGACCTGAGTCGGATCGTGACCGACCCTGACCAGCGCGCCCAGCTCGAGGGGCGCAGCGTGATCGTGCGCAACCTCAAGGCCCTGCCGATCGAGGCGGTGGTGCGCGGCTACCTCATCGGCTCGGGCTACAAGGACTACCAGGCGACCGGCGCGGTCTGCGGCATCACCCTGCCCGCCGGCCTGCAACTGGCCGACAAGCTGCCCGAGGCGATCTACACCCCGGCGACCAAGGCCGACGTCGGTGACCACGACGAGAACATCGATTTTGCCGAGACCGAGCGGCTGGTCGGACCGGCAATGGCCGCCCAGGTGCGCGACACCGCGATGCGTCTGTATCGAATGGCCGCCGATTACGCCGCCGAACGCGGCATCATCATCGCCGACACCAAGTTCGAGTTCGGCCTCGACGAGCACGGCACGCTGCACCTGATCGACGAGGCGCTCACGCCCGACTCCTCGCGCTTCTGGCCGGCCGACGAGTACCGCCCGGGCATCAGCCCGCCGTCGTTCGACAAGCAGTTCATCCGCGACTGGCTCGAGACCCTCGACTGGGACAAGACCGCCCCCGGGCCGGCCATCCCCGACGAGATCGTCGCCCAGACCCGCGAACGCTACCTGACCGCCTACCGCCGCCTGACCGGCGAGGACCTGCCGGGCCTCGCATGAGCACGCGCGACCCGGATCCACGCGGCTGGGTGGTTTTGGCCACCGACACCGGGGTGGGCAAGACCGTGGTGTCCTGCGCGCTCGCCCGCATGCTGATCGACAACGACCTGCTGCCGCGCGTACGAAAGCCCGTGGAAACCGGCTGCGAGGTCCACGACGGGGAACGACAGCCGGCCGACGGCATCGCCCTGCGCAAGGCGGCCGGAGGACGCGAATCACTCGAGACCGTCTGCCCGATCCGCTACCTCACCCCGGTTGCCGCCCCGGAGGCCGCCCGGCGCGAAGGCGAGACCCTACAGTTCAAGCACGACCTCGCGCCGATCCTCGATCGGGCACTGGCCGACCTGAGCACCGAGGAGCGTGTAATCATCGAGAGCGCCGGCGGCCTGCTCTCGCCGCTGGCTGACGACGCGCTGAACGTGCGACTGGCCGAGTACACCGGCCTGCCAACCATCCTGGTCACCCCCGACCGGCTGGGCACCCTGTCAAGCACGCTGTCGGCGGTCGAGTCCCTGGACCGTCGCGGCATCCGGCTCGACGCGATCATCCTCAACCGTCGCCCGCAGGACCCCAGTGACACCGACTCACCGGATAACCATGCCTCGCTCACCGAATGGTTACCTCGTCTGGTGAGCCACTCCCCACCGGTACTGCGCTTCTATAGCGACGCGGCGGCCCTCGCCGCACTCATCCGGCAGAGCTGATACCAAAAGGAAGGCCGCGCCCGAAAGCGCGGCCCTCGTTTCAGCAGCCAAAACCGTCAATCGCCTCAGCGCACCACCAGCAACGGCACATTGGCCTTCATGATCATCTTGGTGGTGGTGCTGCCCAGCACGAGGTAGCGGATCGGGCTGTGGCCGTAGGCCCCCATCGCCAAAAGATCGACGCCCTTCTCCTCGATGTACATGGACACCGCCTCGTCGACCTTGCCCTGCCGGATGGCCACTTGGGTGGAAAAGCCCGCCTTCTGCAGCCGGGTGTTGGCGACCTGGAGTTTTTTCCAGTTCGCCTGCTTCTCTTCACCCACCATCAGAATATGTACCGGCAAGCCATGCAGCAGTGGGGTTCGCGCGGCCATTTCCACGAGCTTGTAGGCCGTCGGGCTGCCGTCGTAGGCGATCAAAAAGCTTTCGGGGCGCTTGAACGCTAGCGGCGTGACCAGGGTCGGCTTGTGGATCATCGAGAGGATGCCGGCGAGATGGCTACCGACATGCATGGCGACCGCCTCGCCGTCCTTGCCCTGCTTGCCGAGCACCAGCATCTGCATGGCGTCCTCGAGTTCGAGGATCACCTCGGTGATGTCACCGTTCCTGAGCAGTTCGGCCGGCTTGTCGAAGCCACGATCCCGCGCGCGCGTGAGCACGTCGGCCAGCAAGGCCCGACCGCGCTCGCGCTCGACCTTGCCGCGCTTTTCCTCCAGCTCGACCATCTCCTCGAGCAGCTTCTCGCGCCCGCCGAGGGTCATGTTGCCCGAAAGATTGGTCTTCGCTGGGGCATGCGGGTTGCTGATCGCATGCAGGAAGGTCAGCGGGGCGGCCAGTGCCTCGGCGGCCCAGACGGCGTAGTCGGTCACCGCCTCGGACGAGCGCGAGCCGTCGATGCAGGCGAGCACCTGGTCCTTGGTCGGGTCCATGTCCTGGTCCTTGTTGTGGCTCATGTTCTCGGCTCCCATCTCAGTGCCCCATCAGCTTGTCGGCGGCGTCCGGGTCATTGTGCACGGCGTGCTTGTCGACGATCGTGGCGGTGGCCTGGTTCATGCCGATCACCTCGACCTCGATGCCTTCCCGGCGGAAGTCGATCACCACCTTGTCCAGTGCGCGCACGGCGGTAATGTCCCAGAAATGCGCCCGCGTCAGATCGATGGTCACCTTATCGACGTCGTCCTTGAAATCAAACGACTCCAAGAATTTCTCGGTCGAGGCGAAGAAGACCTGGCCGATCACCTCGTAAGTCCGGTGGCGGGGGTCGCTCGGGTCATCCGACAGTGAGGAAGAGAGATGCATGAACCGGCCGACCTTGTTGGCGAAGAACATCGCCGCGAGCAGCACGCCGGTGAGCACGCCGTAGGCGAGATTGTGCGTCGCCACGGTGACCACCACCGTCATCAGCATGACCACGTTGGTGCTCATCGGGTGCTTCTTGAGATCCCGGATCGAGCCCCAGCTGAACGTGCCGATCGACACCATGATCATCACGGCGACCAATGCTGCCATCGGGATCAGGGTGAGCAATGGGGCCAGGAACACCACCAGGATCAGCAGGAACAGGCCGGCGACGAAAGTCGACAACCGCCCGCGACCGCCCGACTTGATGTTGATCACCGACTGGCCAACCATCGCGCAGCCGGCCATGCCGCCCATCGAGCCGGAAACGATGTTGGCAATGCCCTGGCCCTTACACTCACGCGCCTTGCTGGTCTTGCTGTCGGTGAGCGTATCGAGGAGGTTCTGCGTCATCAGCGACTCGAGCAGGCCGACCACCGCGATCGCCGCCGAGTAAGGCAGGATGATCATCAGCGTCTCGAGGTTCAGCGGGATGTCCGGGAACAGGAACACCGGCAGGGTGTCGGGCATCTCGCCCATGTCACCCACCGTGCGCACATCGAGATTCATGTACCAGGCGATGACGGTCAGCACCACGATGGTGACCAGCGGCGAGGGGATCACGTTGGTGAGTTTGGGCAGACCGTAGATGAGCAGCAGGCCGCCGGCAGTCAAGGCATAGACGTGCCAGGTGACGTTGGTCAGCTCGGGCAGTTGCGCCATGAAGATCAGGATGGCCAGCGCGTTGACGAAGCCGGTCATCACCGAGTTGGAGATGAACCGCATCAACCGATCCAGCCGGATGTAGCCGGCCGCGATCTGCAGCACCCCGGCGAGTATCGAGGCGGCGAGCAGGTACTCGAGCCCGTGGTCCTTGACCAGGGTCACCATCAACAACGCCGTGGCGGCCGTTGCCGCCGAGATCATGCCCGGCCGGCCACCGGCGAAGGCGATCACCACGGCGATGGCGAAGGAGGCGTACAGGCCCACCTTGGGGTCGACGCCTGCGATGATCGAGAAGGCGATCGCCTCCGGGATCAGCGCCAGGGCCACCACGATGCCGGAGAGGATGTCTCCCCGGATGTTGGAAAACCATTCCTGCTTGATGCGGTACCAGTTCATCGTGACTCTCTGTCCAGCGGATTCGTTTTCGGCAGGCACGCTGGCCACCAGACCCGCCACGATCGCCTTGCGCGATGACGACACGATGTCTCTCCCCGCCACCCGGCAAGGAAGTACGCCGCCCGGCAACACGGGCAGCCAGCGCCGATTTCCAGGCGCGATCGAGTTCGTTAGGACGTGTCGGACGAACGGCGAGAACGCCCTCGCGGTGGGCCTCTCGGTGGGCCTCTCGGTGGGCTCGGAGGGCGGCGCAGTCCTGCAGACAAGGCAGCGACTCTATCAGATCAGGGGCTTGGCTTCACCCGGCAGACCAGGGGGAACGACCACCGTCCGGGTTCAGAAGCGACGCACCAGCTCCCAGTTGATCGAGTAGGCATCGTAGCGGCCCGTGGTCTGGGATCGATCGCTGTAGGAGGCGCTCAGGCGGCTGTACCAGTCGCGGTAGATGCCGTTGATCAGCTCCACGGAGACGTCCGTGCCGAATTCGTAATTCGGCAGGCTGTCGTCGGTATGCCAGCCCGGGCTGACGGTGACGTTCAGCCCGTCGTCGTCGGAGAACTTCCAGTACCCGACCACCGTGAGGGCAAAGCGACGGTAGTTCGACGGGTCGTAGTAGCCGTTGTCGAGATCACGGTCGTAGTCCTGCCAGTGCGCCGAGACACCCAGATCAAGGTTGAGGCGCTCGGTGCGCAGCATGGCCCGGTAGGGATTGACGAACAGTTCATTGCGGCGGTTGCCGTCGTTGAGTCGGCCGTGCGCGATCTCGGCATTGACGAAGTGACGCAGCGTCGGCTGCCAGTGGATGCGGGCGCGGTGATCCCGCATCGCCAGCCCCAGCGAGGCGGACTTGGGCGAGATGTCCCAGACGCGACGGGTCGCCGAGAGGTCCACCCACAGGTTGTCCAGCGGACGCAGGTCGGCATACAGGCCGTAGAGGCCCACGTCGCCACCGCCCCCGTCGATGCTGGCCATACCGGCGTCCGCGCCGATCTCCAGCAGCGGGCTGAAGCGATGGCGCGCCCCCACCCAGGCCTGCTCGATGTCGACCGAGGTATCGCCCTCCACGCCCACGAACGGGCTGCCGGCCTTCGCGCGGATATCGCGATGTTCGGCCCGGCCGTAGAGGTAGGTCTCCGGGGTCAGTGACCAACGGCCCTTGACCGCCAGGCGGCGCAGGCTGATGTCATCGGCATCGTCCCGGAAGCCGGCCTCGATACCGACGTTCGAGCGCAGGAAGGCGTGCGTGCTGCGAATCGCATCGAGCGTGTCCTTCGAGTCCGGTCGCAGTCGCTTTAGCGGCTCGAGTGAAGCAATAGAATCGCTGTGACGTTTTTCCCCGCGCAGGATCAGCATGCGCGTGTAGAGGTGCTCGTAGTCGTCCGGATCCGCGGCGAGCAGCGCGTCGTTGAGTGGACGGGCCTCACTGGGCCGGTGCGCCCAGGCAAGCAGGCGAGCGCTGCGAGCGGCCCATTCGGCATCCTCTCCATGCAGGTCGTGATAGCGGCCCAATGCCTCGGCGGCATCGGCATAGGCACCTCGCCAGGTCTGGATGGTGGCGTAGTCGAGGAGCGCCTCGGCATCTTCCGGCTGCGCGTCCAGATAGTCCTGGTAGAGGGCCACGGACTCGTCTAGTTCGCCGGCGCCACCCAATGCCCGGGCGTAGGCCTTGAGATCGTCCGGCTCGCCGGTGATCCGGTAAATGCGCTCACGCATGTAGGCCACGAGCAAGCTGTCGCCCGCCCAGTTCGCCTGCAGGGCACAGTTGCGCAGCACAGAGACATCGTCAGGACGTAGATCGGCAGCGGCGCGACAGTGGCCGAGTGCCTGCTCCGGCCGATCGACCTGGGCCCAGGCGGCGCTGGCAGCCAGACGCAGGTCGGCATCGTTCGGCTCGTTCTCGACCGCCCGCTCCAGCGCTTGTGCCGCCGCAACCCGCTGACCGTCAGCTGCCAGCACATCGGCGAGGCGTTTCCACAGGTCGGTCCGATCGGGATGAGTCTCGAGTTCGTCGCGGTAGGCCGCCGCGGCGGTTGGCCAATCCTGCTGCATTTCGGCAGCCAAGGCCGCCTTGGGGACCGTCTGGGCGAAGACGGGTGGCGCGAAGGCGATCACGGCCATCAGCGCGAAGGCGCCGAGTGGGCCGGTCGATGCGCCGCTAAGGGGAAAACGTGTCATTTGCGCCATTTTCTGTTCCCCGTAATCCAGAGATCCGTGGCAAACCGGCCGATGGTCACCAGGTCGTAGAGCAGGCTCGCGTAGCGGATCGGCGTCATCAGGATGCCTTGAAACAGGGCCTTCAAACGCCGCCCCTTGGAGAGGCCGGTGAGTATGCCTACCGAGATCAGCATTTCCGCGATCAGGGTGACGATCAGGGGTTCCCACAGCTGCAAGATAATCATGACCAGCAAAGCCGTCGGGAAGGCGATCTTCTCGAACGCAGCCATGAACGGCACCCAGCCGGCGGGCCGGCCTTCGCGCTGGGTGTGGGCCACGCCGAACGGCTGGCGGTAGGCCTCCCGGATCTTGCGTCGCGCGATGACGTCCCGGATTGCCGGGTCGTGCGTCTCGCGATAGCGACGCCGCATCCGTCGAAGAAGCCTGAAGGGGCTGCCGAGCAGGCCGTCGAAGTAGTAACAGCTCTGCAGGAACGAAGACGACCACATGTAGATCTGCCGCGGCAGGTTGCGCAACTCCGGTTCCATTGAGTGCGCGGTGACGTCCTGCAACTGGATGTTTCGGTAACCTTCGTTCATCAGTGCAAAGCCGATGAAGATATCCTCGGAATTGGTCAGGTCGTCGCCGAGTACCGGCTCGTAGGTGTCGAACAGGTCCTTGATGTAACTGCGCCGATATGCGACCGCGCAGCCGACCGGGTTGGTAATGCTGCCGAAGAACTTCATCTGGCCGACGTACACGAATCGTTGCAGGAAGGTATAGAGCTGCTGGCGGTAAAGAACCGTGAGGGTTCGATTTAGGCGGTGCCACGCGCTGCCCTGCGGTTGGTGGAGGTCGATTTCGGGGTGCGATCGCAACAAGCCGGCGATCGCCGGCTCGTTGATTCGCCGGCGGCGATCCTTCTCGCGGGTGGGCAGGATGACGCCACAGGCGCTGGCGATACCGACGCCCTGGTACAGCTCTTCGACCGTCCGGGCGATGTAGTCGTCGCTATCGAGGTAGGTGTCGCCATCGAGGATGAACTCGACGTCGGCATCATATTCGCGCGACTGTCGTTTGATCGTCGGCGTCTTGCCGATGGGGTGATCGCGACGGATAACCGTCAGGGGCATACCGTGCTCATCGGCGAATGATCGCGCGTACTCGATGGTGCGATCGCGACTTCCGTCGTCGACGAGGATGATATGACGCGGCTGCTTGGTCTGCCGACGGAGGGACTCGAGCGCCAGCACCACGTTCGCCTGCTCGTTTAGCGCCGGGATGACCACGTCGACGACCGCGTCATGCCAGTCCTCCGCCGGGTTGGGACTCGTCCTGTCCGGCCCGTGGATCAGGCCGATGATACTGAGCACGGCGCTCGGGCTCAGTACGAAATAGGGGGTGGTGGCCATGCGCCCTCCTCAGGAGGATCCTTCTCGATGGCGGGTCCGGGCGATGAGATCGTCCAGGGTAGTGTCCAGGGTCCAGCGGGGGCGAGACGCGATCAACTCATGCAACCGCGTCAAGTCCGGGCACCGATGCGGGATGTCCACGTACTCCTGTCCGTAGGCAATATCGTAGGGAATGTGCTCGATCCGCGAGCTCGAACCAGCTCGGTCGATCACCCGTCTAGCCAGCTCGTTCATGGACAGCTCGTTGTCGCTGCCGACGTTAACGATCACGCCACTGGTGGTTGCGCAACCGGCCAGCTCGTCGAGCATCACGACCGTGTCACGTACGTCGGTGAACGCTCGGCCCTGTGCTCCGTCCCCGAAAACGGTCAGCGACACGCCGTCAACCGCCTGGCGCACGAAACGCGGGACCACCATGCCATAGCGCCCGGTCTGACGCGGACCGATCGTGTTGAACAGCCGCACGACCGTCACCGGAATGTTCTTGAAACGCGCGTAGGAGAGCGCGAAGGCCTCGTCTGCCAGCTTGCTGATCGCGTAATTCCAGCGCGGCGGGGCTTCGGGCTGGATGATCAGGTCCATGTCCTCGCGCAGGAACGGATCGGTCCGGGGGCCGTAGACCTCGGAACTCGAAGCGAGCAGCACCTGCGGACGCCAGCCACCATGATCGACGGCACGCAGCAGGCGCTCGCAGCCCGCGATGTTGGTGGCCATGACGCTGATCGGATGCTCGAGGACCCGGAAAACCCCCACCACGGCGGCCAGGTGGTAGATGCGGTCGGCCCAGCCGACCGCCTCGCCAAGCTCTGGCCAGGTGACGATATCGGCCTCGGAAAAACGGAACCCGGGACTGTCCAAGTGTGGGGCGAGGTTGTCGAGCGACCCGGTGCTGAGGTTGTCGACCACATGCACCTTGTCACCTCGGGCGAGGTGGAGGTCCACCAAATGGGAACCGATGAAGCCGGCTCCGCCGGTAATCAGGACATGCATGCCCAAAATCCTTTCGGCCAACCCGGGCCGCGGTGCCGGGGCAGCACCCTTGCTGCCCTCGTTTACTCAGTGTAGTCGAACAGTCGGTCGAGCGTATGTGCCCATGCATCGTGCCGTCCAGGTCACGGCGTGCGTGATCCGTGAGCCCGGAAGGCCTCACCGATCGGGCGGGGCCGATACCGACCGGATACCGGCCGTCAAAGGGCCCGCGATCATGGCCCGTGGCGGGTTTCGAACCCGGCCGGAGTCGCTGCCGGGCGGAACAACGAGAAGCCATGTACGCGGTTGTCTCGCGTCGCTCGCGACCGGTGTCGGCCAGGCCTGACGCAACTCCGGCACGTTGGAGACCGCCGGGCTCGACCACGCAGGGTTGACCCGGCCCGGGTCGCATCCCGAGTCGGGCCGCGCGTTTTCCACGAGTCGAACACAAAAAAACCGCCGACCCGTCAGTCGGCGGTTTGGCAGGGACGCGAGCGGCCCGGAGTCTGTCCGGATAGTCAGCGGTCGCGCCAGTGCAGATCCTGCCAGCAACGCGGCAACGCCTCGCCCGACGGGAACGCCAGATCGGCCTTTTCGAACGATTCCTCGTCCTGCATTTCCTCGCCGGCGTGCTGCCTGCCGTTCACGCTTGACAGAGCCGGGTCAGCGAGGGACTCCAGGTCGAGGATCTCGACCATGTCATCGTTGTCCTTGCGCTTGAGAAACATGCGCTGACCTCCCTTGATTGACGTAACGCGGTACCGGGCGAGCCTCGGCGACGACACTCAAGGTGACACGGGATCGCCTCCTCGTCCGCCGGCTTTCGGTCCCTGTGTCGAGTGTATACGCTCACCCGCCCCGTTGCCGGGGTCAGCGGGTGAGCGCATGTCCGTCAGTAGATCTGGGCCGGATTCACCGAGCTCGCGCCCTGGTCAGCGTACATGCCGTATTCCTTCATCGACCCGTCGTAGAGCTGTACGTCGTGATTGCCGACGATTTCGCTAGCCACGAACCAAAGCCCCGAGGCGAGGTTGCCAGAGTTGCAGTAGGTGATGATTCCCTCGTCGGCGTCGATACCTTCGAACTGCATGATCGAGCGGTAGCTCGCCTCCGGCAGGAAGTTGGCCGCCGCGCCATCGGCACGCACCAGGGCCTCGGTAGGCAGGTTGAACGCCCCCCTGAGGTGACCGGGCACGGTCTTGGACTTGCTGAATACGCCCAGGTACTGGTTGACCGGGCGGGCGTCGAGCAACTGAACGTCACCCTCGTCGACGGCAGACCGTACCTCGGCGTAGGTCGCCAGGATCTCGTCGCGCTCGTCGGTAGCTTTCCAGTCACCGGCCTCGATCTTGTCCGGCTTGCCGGTCTCGGCCTCGAAGCCGGCAGCCAGCCAGTTGGCCAGGCCGCCGTCGAGGAGCGCCATGTTGTCGTGCCCGTAGTACTTCATCTGCCAGTACAAACGAGTGGCCTTGGTGAAGTCGGAGCCGGACAGGCCCAGCGGCACGATGACGACGGTGTCGTCGGTGTCCACGCCCAGCGACTGGACGAATGTCTCGAAATCCGCCTTCTCGGGGATCAGCTTGCCAACCTTCTTGCCGTTCTCCATGCGCTCGACACGCACACTGCCCCAATCGACGAACTGCGCCCCCGGGACGTGGCCGGCCACCACGGAGACCACCTTCTCGCCCTTGACGGTTTCGTACTTCGGCGCCATGGCGAACGCCTTTTCCGAGCCGGCGATCTGCAGAACGGTGACCTCATCGAGGTTGTCGTGCAGCCATTTCGGGTCGACGACCGGGCCGGGCACATCCAGTGCCCAGGCCCCTTGCACGAGCGCCAGGGCAGCCGCACTGGCGGGCACGACGATAAACCGCTTGAATTTCATATGACTCAACTCCTTCTTCGTACACTAGAAAGCGGCGCGTATCCGGCGCCGGAAAATCCGCCCTAACCAGACGGGGAAATCGTTTCACGCCGCAATGCATCGATCCGTCGAGACCAGCTCTGCAACACGGCCGGCATGTCCAGCGGACACTCGCTCAGCACATGGCGCTCACGGTCGTCGAGGACGTCGGGGTAGAGGCCGGATCCATCTGCCAGGCCCAACGCCCGGTCGCGAGCGATCAGCAGTACACGCAACTGGGGCATCACCAGTGCGACCAGGGCTGTGAGCCAGCGGCCGACGAGCCAGGAAGGACGCGCACGGTTGATCTCGAACCCCTGCGGCAGGAGAGAGAGCAATTCCCGCGCGGGCCGCATGGATTCGCCGGTCACCCAGCCGTTGGTCGTGAACAGCCGTCGCGGTTCACCGCACGTATCCATCGACACGCCCATCACATGGGAAAAACCCGAATCAGCCGGTCCGTCAACGAACAAGTGGAAGTGCCCGTGCTCATCGAACGACCATTCCGACGGGTCGTGGGCGTGGTAGTAGAAGCGCGCGCCGCTGACCGGATCGAGTGCGTCGTCTGCCGGGAAATGTGACCAGTAATCGAAGCCACCGCCGGCGTGGTCGCGGAACAGCTCCGTGAGAACCGTCCGTCGGTCCGCCCACAGGGCAGCCTGGATCGACTGCCATTCATCCAGGGCCGCGAGACCCGCCTCGATCCATTCGTCGTGCTCGTTGGCGTCGTCAAGAGCGTCGATCACGCCGTGATGTTCCTCAATCGAAGGCGACCTGCATGGCGGGGTTCACTGACCGCCCGGGGCACAGGGGTTGCCGCCACGAGGCGAGGGCGCGCAGGGATTGCCGCCACGAGCCGACGGAGCGCAGGGATTGCCGCCGCGAGCCGACGGGGCGCAGGGATTGCCGCCACGAGCAGACGGGGC
>JAFGUH010000259.1 GCA_016938615.1 Halothiobacillaceae bacterium
AATGCGCCCCTGTTCCAAACAGGCCAGGGTCAGCACCGCCTCGATCGCCCCGGCGGCGCCTAGGGTGTGTCCGGTGTATCCCTTGGTGGACAGGAAGGGGACGTGCGGCATGCGCTCGGCAAAGACCCGGCTTTCGACCCGGTCGTTATCCGGGGTGCCGGTGCCGTGGGCGTTGACGAAGGCCAGCTCGGCGAAGCTAAGGCCAGAGGTTTCCAGCGCCTCGTCCTGGGCTCGCATCAGGCCGCTGCCGTCCGGCCTTGGCGCGGTGAGATGATAGGCATCGCAGGCCGATCCATAACCGAGCACTTGGCCGCGAATCCGGGACTGGCGCTGCCGGCAAAGGGCGTCGGACTCGAGGATCAGCATCCCCGCCCCTTCGCCGAGATTGAGCCCCTTGCGATGGCGGTCGAAGGGTCGCACCGGGGCGTCGGAGCCGATCATTAGCGAAACGAAGCCGTTGTAGGTGGTCCGACAGAGTTCGTCGGCGCCACCGGCAATGGCCAGATCGCAGAGCCCGGTGCGAATCCAGGAGGCGGCCAGACCGACTGCGTCGGTGCCGGAAGAACAGGCGTTGACCACGGTCTGGCAGGGCCCGTCGAGGGTAAATTCCCGCGCCAGCACCGAAGCCGGATTGCTGCGCAGGTAGCGCTCGATGGGGAGCATCGGCGGATGCTGGCCGTCGAGATAGCTGCGATAGAAAAACTCGTTGTTCATCGAGCTGCCAACCGTGGTCCCGATGCAGACGCCGACCCGTTTGCCGTGCAGGGCCTCAATCGTCCAACCGGCGTCTGCCAGCGCCTCTTTAGCGGCAGCCAGCGCCAGCAGACTGGTCCGCAACAGGTCGTCCCGACCGCCGAAATCATCGGCCACTTCGAAGACCGGGTAGATCGACGAATGGTTGGTGACGAAATGGCGCGGCGGTGCCGGGGCACGCTCGGTGCGAAAAATCGACTCGAGCGTCTGCGGCAGCGTATTGCCCGCCGCGCAGAGACAGCCGAGGCCGGTGACGGCAACCGGGGTGTGGCGGATCATCCCTTGGTACGCTCCTCGATAAAGGCGGCCAGCGAGGCGATAGTCTGCAGGGCCGGACGCCCCTCTTCCATATCCTTGATTTCGACGCCGAAGTGCTTCTGCACCAGCACCACCAGTTCGACGGC
>JAFGUH010000260.1 GCA_016938615.1 Halothiobacillaceae bacterium
CTGGCCAACGGATTCTGTGCGAGCTTGCCTCGCAAGCGAAACGCGCCGACGGCGCGTGTCCCGGCGTCGGCTCGGCACCACACCCGCCGCGGGACGGCGGCTGACGCCGCCTTCGCGGGCAAGGCCCGTTCCCACAGGGCATGTCGCCACCGGATCCCGTGGGAGCTTGCCTGGCAAGCGAAACGCGCCGCCGGCGCGTGTGCCCGCCTCGATCTTGCTACCCGTCCGTTCGCAATGAGGATGGGCTGACCCCATGCGCCTGACCCGCCTCTACCTTGCCGGCTTCAAGTCCTTCGCCTCGCCCACCGAGATCCGGCTGCCGGCGAACACGCTGGCGATCGTCGGACCCAATGGCTGCGGCAAATCCAACCTGATCGACGCCCTGCGCTGGGTAATGGGCGAATCGTCGGCCCGCCATCTGCGCGGCCAGGCCCTCGACGACCTGATCTTCGCCGGCAGCGGCGAGCGCTCGTCAGCCAGCCGGGCCGTTGTCGAGCTGACGCTCGACAACCGCGAAGGGCGCATCCATGGCCCCTTCGCCGCCTACCAAGAGCTCACCGTCCGACGCAGCCTCGACCGCGACGGCCAGTCCCGCTACGAGATCAACAACACCCGCGTACGTCGTCGCGACGTGGTCGACCTGTTCCTCGGCACCGGCGTGGGCGCGCGTTCCTACTCGGTGATCGAACAAGGCCAGGTCAACCGTATCGTCGATGCCAAGCCCGACGAGCTGCGCGGCTACCTCGAGGAGGCCGCCGGTATCTCGGTCTACCGCGAGCGCCGCCGCGAGACCGCCAACCGCATCAACCACACCGAGGAAAACCTCGCCCGATTGAACGACATCGCCGCCGAGCTCGAGCGCCAGGAGGCGACGCTCGCGCGCCAGGCCCGTGCCGCGCGGCGGTACCGCGAGCTGGCCGAAGAACGCCGCTATCGCCAGGTCGAGGCGACGGCCGTCGCGCTGATCCAGGCCCGCGCGCAGCGCGAGCGACTCGATCGCGTGGTCGCGGAAATGGCCGAGACGGAGACGGCCTTCGAGCGTCGACTTGTCGCCGCGCAATCCGCCCAGGACGAGGCCGAGCACGCCCATCAGGCCGCCGGCGAGCGCCTCGGCGAGCTGTCTGCCGAGAAGTACCGGCTTGCCAACGAATTGCACGCCGTCACCACCCGGCAGGCGGAACTCGACGCGCGCCTGGAAGGGCTCGACCGTCAGGCGCTCCATGATCGCGACACCCGCGAGCGGCGCGAGGCCGAGCGCCGCGAGGCCGAGACCCGGCGCGAGCAGTTGCTCGCCGAGCAGCACGACAGTCGCGCCGGCCTGGACGCGCTGGCCGCCGACCACGACCGGGCGAGAGAGGCTCGCGCCACCGCCGAGGCCGAGCTCGACGCCCTGCGCCGCGACGCGATGACGGCCGCCGAGGCGCGCATCGAGCCCCAGCGGGAACTGGCCCGCCTTGCCGAACGCCTCGATGCCGTGGCGCGAGATTGCCAGCGGCTCGAATCGGCGCCCGCGGCAGCCGAGCTCGCCCAGCGGTGCGAGGACCGGACCGCGCTGGTGGCCGATCGCGCGACCCGGGCCGCCGAGATCGAGGCTGCCCAAGCCGACGCCGCCAAGGCCGAACAGGCACTTGCCGCCGCGATTGCGGCCGATAAGACCAGCGAGGCGGCGCTGCAGGAACACGACGAGGCGCGCCGCGCGGCGCGCAACGAGCACGACGGCCTGATCAACGAACGCCAGGCCCTGGAACGGCTGATCCGTGCGCATGCCTCCACGGACCAGGGCGAATCGGCCGGTCCGCGGCTGGTCGATCGACTGGTCGAGGCCGATATTCACGACCCCTGGGTGGGGCATGCCCTGGGCGAGGCACTCGAGGC
This sequence comes from Halothiobacillaceae bacterium, assembly GCA_016938615.1. GTDB lineage: Bacteria > Pseudomonadota > Gammaproteobacteria > Halothiobacillales > Halothiobacillaceae > Guyparkeria. The sequence goes on from JAFGUH010000260.1 coordinate 1,876, forward strand.
CGAGCTGGTCGAGGACCTCGACGCGATGGTCGCCGCCGAGATCGACCGTTTCGTCGACGAGGATGGGGCTGGTGGCTGGTGGCTCGAGGCCGGTCGATCGACCGCCGATGCCGATTGGCTGGCCGAGCGGATCCACGACTTTCCGGGACGCCCGGTCGAGGATCTGGATGCCGCGCTCGCCCGGCGGGGGTCGCTTGCCCGCGGGGAATTCCTGGTCACCCCGTCGGGTTGGTGGGTGGGTCGACACTGGCTCGGCCGGGCGGGCAGCTCCGGGGCCGCTGCCCACCTCGCCCAACGCGCGCGCCGGCGAGAGCTGGATGCGGCCATCACCCGCAGCAAGGAGGCCCTGCAACAGGCCGAGGCGGCGGTTCAGACGAGCCGGGATCGCCGTGATGCAGATCGCAGCGCGCTCGAGATGGCCCGTCGCGAGCGCGAGCAGCAAGGTCGCGCGCTCGAGTCCGCGCGGTTGGCCTGCCGCCACCTCGACGAGCGCATCGAGCGGATCGATGAGACCGTCGACTCCCTCTCGCAACGCGCGTCGGCGGAGACCGAAGAGCTCGAGACCGCCCGTCGGGAGCAGGCGCGGCTCGAGGAACAGCGCGAGGCGGCCGCCGAGGCCGTGGCCGAGGCCGATCGCCGTCGCGACGCGGCGGTCGAGCAGCAGGAGAAGGCCCGGGAGGCACTCGATGCGGCGCGCGATGTGGCGCGCACGGCGGCCGACCGGTTCCATCGGGCCCGACGCGAGATCGAGCAGCGCGACGAGACCATCGCCCGGCTCGGCGACGAGATCCGGCGCCTGGGTCACGAATGCGAGGCGATCGCCCGACGGCTCGACGAACAGGCGCAGGAGGCGAGGCGGGCGCGCGATCAGCGCGAGGCCCTCCTGGGCGAACGACAGCGCCACGGTGAACGGCTGGCCGAGGCCGAAACGGCCGAGGCGAACGCCCGCGAGTCGCAGCAGGCGGCAAGCGAGGCGCAGGCCGAGGCGCGTCGCGTCGTCGTCGAGGTGCGCGCCGAGCGGGACGCGGCCCGTGAGAGAAGCGAGCAGGCACGCATCGACCGCGCCCAGGGCGAGACCCGCGAGCAGCATGCCCGGGCCCGTCTCGAGGAGGCCCGCGAGGCGCTGGCCGACGACGAAGACGAGCCACAGGCCGAGGCCGTCGAGCAGCTAGCCGCCGAGAGCGGCGTGGGCGAGCGCCTCGCCGATCGGCTGGCCGAACTGGACGCGCAGATCCGCCGGCTGGGCTCGGTGAACCTCTCGGCGATCGAGGACCACCGCGAGGTCGAGGCCCGTCGCGATGAACTGGCGGGCCAGATTGCGGACGTCGAGTCGGCGCTGGCGCAGCTCGCCGAGGCGATCGAGACGATGGATCGCCAGACCCGCGAGCGATTCCGCGAGACCTTCCACGCGGTCAACCAGCGCCTCGGCCCGCGTTTCGAAGCGCTGTTCGGCGGCGGCGAGGCGCGCCTCGAGCTGACCAATGACGACCCGCTGGACGCCGGGGTCGCCCTGATGGCCCGTCCGCCGGGCAAGCGCATCAGCCACTTGTCGTTGCTATCCGGGGGCGAGCGGGCGCTGACGGCCACCGCCCTGATCTTCGCGATCTTCGAGCTCAACCCGGCGCCGTTCTGCATTCTCGACGAGGTTGACGCGCCGCTTGACGAGGCTAACGTGGCGCGCTTCTGTGCTATGGTTTCGGCCATGTCGGACCGGGTGCAGTTCATGTACATCACCCACAACAAGACCACCATGGCGAGCGCGTCCGCGCTGGTCGGCGTGACCATGCGCGAGGCGGGTGTATCCCGCATCGTCTCGGTCGATGTCGACGCCGCCGTGGACCTGATCGAGACCTGATCGAATGCCGCTGACAGACCGGTCGCGCACGACCGCCGCCGTCGACCACGCGTGGCGTCGAACGCCGGCGCCAACCGCGAGTCGGAACATGACTGGCCGCTCGACCGGCGAGTTCGGTCCACGGTCTTCGGGTCTCGGGGGATAGACGCTTTATGGAATGGTTACGCTGGATAGTCCTCGTCGTCGGCCTGCTGGTGATCGGCGGCATCGTCTGGATGTATCGCCGCCATCGCAGCGAGCAGGCGGTGGATCTGGGGGGCGGACGCGACGAGAGCGGCGGCTACGACGACCCGATCGACGCGAGCGTCAGCGCGCGCACCGACGACGAACGGGCCGGCGCTCGCCGGGAGCCGCAGCTGGAGCTCGGCGGCAGTGGCTATTGGTCCGAGCCCGACGAGGAGGGCTTTGTCGATGGCGCCTCGAAGGGCCGAGTCGTCTGGAGGGCCGACGATGACGACGAGCCCCCGGCACGCCCTGAGCCGAGGTCCACGCCGTGGTCGGCATCGGGGAGTTCGCCGTCCCCCCGCTCGCCCGAGCGAGCTGAACCGCTGATCGAGCCAGAACCCCAAGCCGGGCAAGATGCTGGTCCAGAGGATGAGCCGGAGGTCGAGCCAACACGAGAGCCTGCGGCCCAGCCCCAGCCCGCCCAGCCATCTTCGGCCGGCGCCGAGCGGCCGCGGCCCGGTTTTTCCAAGCTGTTCACCCGCCAGGGCCAACAGCCGCAGACGCCTTCCTCCGGCAGCCCGCTTGCCGGGGCGCAATCCGCCGCCGAGCGTCCGAGCGTCAGCGAGTCGGAGACGGGTGCCGAAGCAACCGCGACCGCCGTCGACCGGAGTGAGGGCGATGCCGAAGCCGGCAACGCCGGCGCGGTGATCTCGATGATGATCGTCGAACGGGAACAGGCGGCCATGCCGCCCGAGCGGGTCCGGCGCGCGATCGAGGAGTCCGGCTTCGAGTTCGGCGAGTTCGCGATCTACCACTTCCAGGACCTCGACGGGGCCGACTGGTTCTCGTTGATGAACGCCGTCTCCCCGGGGCAGTTCGACCCTGACGACCTGTCCTCCTTCGAAACCCCTGCGCTGGCGCTGTTCATGCAGTTGCCGGTTCGCGGCGGGGCCGACCCCTCGCTGGTCTTCGAGCGCATGCACCAGGTGGCCACCTCGCTGGCCGAATCGCTGGATGCCATGCTGATCGACGATCGCCGCGAACCGCTGGACAGCGAATCGATCGATCGGTATCGCGAACTGATCTATTCGCACGGTTGACCGAACGCCCCGTATGAAAACGTCTCGAAGAACCGTCGTGAGCCGCCCAAATGCACGGCGCCGCGGGGCGAGCGACGAGATCATATCGAGTGGATAGACGCGGCGTGAGTGAGCACACGACGCCGCACTTGGGCGACGCAGCAGGTTCCTCGAGGTGGGCATGAACGAGAGCGACGATCGCCAGCGCCTCGCGGCGCTGCGCGCCGAGATCAACCAGCACAACTTCCGCTACTACGTCCTCGATCGCCCCGCGGTGCCGGATGCCGAGTACGACGCGCTGATGCGCGAGCTCGAGGCGATCGAGGCGAAACACCCCGACTGGATTACCCCCGACTCGCCCACCCAGACGGTGGGCGCCCCGCCGAGCCATGCCTTCGAGACCGTCGAGCATCAGGTGCCGATGCTCTCGCTCGACAACGCCTTCGATGCCGACGAATTCGCCGCCTTCGACCGCCGCGTGCGCGAGCGCCTCGGCCACGACCAGCCGGTCACCTACCTGGCCGAGCCCAAGTTCGACGGCCTGGCCATCAGCCTGACCTACGAGGGCGGCGTGCTCGCCCGGGCCGCCACCCGCGGTGATGGCCGGCGCGGCGAGGACGTCACCGACAACGTCCGCACCATCGAGACCGTGCCCTTCCGGGTCGACTTGCCCGGAGACAGCCGCATCGAGATCCGCGGCGAGGTGGTGATGACCCACGCGTCGTTCGCCGAGATCAATCGTCGCGCCGAACGACGCGGCGAGAAGGTATTCGCCAACCCGCGCAACGCCGCGGCCGGCTCGCTGCGCCAGAAGGACCCACGGGTCACCGCCCGCCGCCCGCTGCACTTTTTTGCCTATGGCATCGGGGCGGCCGAGGGCATCGAGGCGCCCGAGACCCAGTCGGGCTGGCTCGACTGGATAGAGCGGCTGGGTTTCGCGGTCGCTGAGCACCGTGATCGGGTCGAGGGGCTGGAGGCCGCGCAGGCCTTCCACGCGTCGCTGGGCGAGAAGCGTGCGGGGCTGGCCTTCGATATCGACGGCGTGGTCTTCAAAGTCGACTCGCTGGCCGACCAGCAGCGGTTGGGGTTCGTCGCCCGCGCACCGCGCTGGGCGATCGCCTGGAAGTTCCCGGCCGAGGAAAAGCTCACCCAGGTGCGCGACGTCGAGTTCCAGGTGGGCCGCACCGGCGCGCTGACCCCGGTCGCCCGCGTCGAGCCGGTCGCGGTGGGCGGCGTGACCGTCGCCAATATCACCCTGCACAACATGGACGAGATCGAGCGCAAGGACGTGCGCATCGGCGACTGGGTGCGCGTGCGCCGGGCCGGCGACGTGATCCCCGAAATCATCGAGGTGCTGCCCGAAAAGCGACCAGACGACGCGCGGAAGATCGAACTTCCCGGGACCTGCCCCGAGTGCGGTTCCGAGGTGCTGCGCGACGAGACACAGGCGGTCGCGCGCTGCACCGGCGGGCTGTACTGCCCGGCGCAGCGGCGCGAGGCGATCCGCCATTTCGCCTCACGTCGCGCGATGGACATCGATGGGTTGGGCGAGAAGTGGATCACCCTGTTCCTCGAGCGGCACCTGGTCGAGCACGTCGACGACCTGTTCCGTCTGAACCGAGACGATCTGATCGCCCTGCCGCGCATGGCCGAGAAGTCGGCCGACAACCTGCTCGCCTCGCTGGAGCGCGCCAAGGAAACCACGCTGGCGCGGTTCCTGTTCGCCCTCGGCATCCCGCTGGTGGGCAGCGAAACCGCCGACGATCTCGCCACGCATTTCCGCTCGCTGACGCCGTTGCGGCAGGCGAAGGTCGAGGATTTCATCGAGGGCAGGGGCATCGTGGGCATCGGCCCCAAACGCGAGGAGTCCTTGCGCGAGTGGCTCTCCGCCCAGTCGGCCGAGCCTTCGACGCCGCTTGCCGACCGGGTTGCTGCCAGCCGTCCACACGGGATCGACGAACAGACCCTTGAGCGCGTGACGGCGGCGTTCGAGACCGTGGGGGACTTGGCACGGGCGGCAGAGCAGGGCCAGCTTCAGAACGAGACGATCACCAAGGTGCCGGGCATCGGCCCGGAGATTGCCAGGTCGATCGTCGCCTTCTTCAAGCAGGATCACAACAACGAGGTGATCGACGGGTTGCTCGATGCGGGCATCAGCTGGCCTGCGCCCAAGGGTCCGGTAGAGGACGCGCCGCTGACGGGCAAGACCTTCGTGATCACCGGCTCCCTGCCGGACATGACCCGCGACGAGGCCGCAGCGCGACTCACGGCGTTGGGCGCGAAGGTTACCGGCTCGGTCTCCAGCAAGACGTCCGCCCTGATCGCCGGCGAGGCCGGCGGCAGCAAGCTCGCCAAGGCCGAGAAGCTCGGCGTGCCGGTGCTCAATGCCGAGGCCCTTGCCCGCCTGCTCGACGACCCCGCCAACATCATCGCTGACCCCTGACCCCTGACCCCTGACCCCTGACCCCTGACCCCTGACCCCTGACCCCTGACCCCTTCCCTCTGACCCCTTCCCTGCGTCTGTCGTCAAATCGTCAATCTGCCGACACGGCCTTGTCATCCGCGCGACCTAGCGTCCGGAATCACGGGGCAATCCGGCCCCGCAGCGATCGCGGGGTGCCGCTTGGATATACGTCTCGTCACGGAAACGTTTTCGCCCGACATCAACGGTGTGGCCACCACGCTGGGATGCCTGGTCGAAGCGCTGCGCGCCCGGGGGCACCGTGTCGAGGTGACCTGTCCGCGCGCCCGCTCGCCCCGCGACCTGGATGACGGGCTCGAGGTGCCCGGCCTCGCCTTGCCGTTCTACCCCGAGGTGCGCGTCGGCCTGCCGCGCCGGCGCGCCTTCCTGACTGCCTGGCGCGAGGCCCGGCCGGATCTGGTCCACATCGCCACTGAAGGACCGCTGGGGGCCTCGGCGCTGTCCGCCGCCCGCGCGCTCGACCTGCCCGTGACCACCTCGTTGCACACCAATTTCCATGCCTATGCGCGCGCCTACCGTCTCGGCTGGCTCGCCTCTCCCGTGATGGCTTACCTGCGGCGATTTCACAATCGCTCCGCGGGCACCTTCATCCCGACGGACACTCAGGCCAAGGAACTCTCGGCCGCCGGATTCGAGCGGCTGGTGGTGCTGGGCCGCGGGGTGGACACGGACCTGTTCAGTCCCGCGCGTCGTGATCCGGCATTGCGCGCGGTCTGGGGCGCCGATGAGCAGACCCCCGTGCTGCTGCACGTCGGGCGGTTGGCCGCGGAGAAGAACCTCGATCTGTTGGTCGAGGCGATGGATCTGGCCCGCTCGGTCAAACCCTCCACCCGCCTGGTGATCGTCGGCGACGGCCCCGAGCGAGCCCGGCTTGAACGGCAGCTGCCCGGGGCGGTGTTCACCGGGGCATTGCGCGGCGAGGCGCTGGCACGCCACTACGCCTCGGCCGACGGCTTCGTTTTCCCCAGCCTGACCGAGACCTTCGGCATCGTGGTGCTCGAGGCGATGGCGAGCGGCCTCGATTGCCTGAGTTTCGACTACGCTGCCGGCCGGCGGTTGATCGAGCCGGGGTGCAATGGGCTGCTCGCCCCCGTCAATGCCCCCGGAGATGCCTCCAGTGCGTTTCTCGAGCAGGTCCCGGCCTTGCTGGAACCGGGCGCGGAGAGCGCTCGCGCGCGCCGTGAACGTGCCCGCCAGACGGCACTCGAGCATGGCTGGTCTGAGGTCATCGATGCCTTCGAACGCCACCTGCGCGCGGTGGTCGAGAGGGCAGGGGCGCACCCCGTCGCCCTGGGTGAGCAGGCATGAGCCTGATGCGTCCGCGCATCGTGGAGTCCGTCCGGTTGTCACGGCAGCTGGCGGCCTACCTTGCCTGGGAAGCGGTGGTTACCGAGCGCTGCAATCGCGTCCACCGCGTGCGCTGCCTGCGACGGGTGTTCGCGCTGGCCTCCCGTCTCGGCGACGGCCTGGGATGGTATGTGCTTGCGCTCGCGCTGCTCGCGACCCACGGACGGTCGGCGGTCGAGCCGATCCTGGTGATGCTCCTGTCCGGGGGCGTCGGCGTGGCCGCTTACTTGTCGATCAAGCGTTTCACCGGTCGGTTGCGGCCCTTGCATCGCAACCAGCGCATCGAGGTGAGTGTCGCGCCGCTCGACCAGTACAGCTTTCCTTCGGGCCACACCCTGCACGCCACCAATTTCGGCATCCAGCTTCTTGTCCTCGAGCCCTTGCTTGCCCCGCTGGTCGTGCCATTCGCCCTGCTGGTCGCCATGTCGCGCATGGTCCTTGGCCTGCACTATCTCTCCGACGTACTGGCCGGCGCGGTGCTGGGTCTGTCGATCGCCCTCCTGAGTGTCTCCCTGCTCTGAGTCCCGCCCGAGCGGCCTGTGAGCCGCCGTTTGTATATTAGAAAAACATAATACTGGGTCGGGAATGCCTGTTTCCCTCGGGATTGCGTTCTTATATCCCTATACAAAGATTCCATTAAAATCTAACCGACTGTTAAATAAGGGTATTTATCGGTTGGATTTATTTGCTATTCAATATGGGTAAAAGTTCTTGCTATATAAGCATTGCAAATATCAAATGCATGACGGTAAGGTTGATTCGCTTGGGCGGGGACGCGACGTGCTTGTCCGAGCGACAAGAACACATCGAGGAGGTAAGGGAATGTCACAGAAACGAGAAGCGGCGCCGAGTCGCCGACTGTCCGCCGTGTCCCTCGCGGCGATCGGATTGGGCCTGATGATGGCGGCCGGTACGTCGCAGGCCGATAACCACACGGGAAAGATGGAATTGAGCCATGGCTCGCTGATCGGGGCGACCTGCATGGGTTGTCACGGTTCGAAGGGCATGGGTAGCGGCAACATCCCGCGTCTGGCGGGCGTGCCCCAGGCCGTGACGGCCGGCAAGTTGATGGCGTACAAGTCGGATGCGCTCGAAGGCACGGTGATGAACCGGATTGCCAAGGGCTACACCGATGAAGAGATTCAGGCCGTGGCCGAATTCTTCGCCAACCAGTGAGCCGTCCCGCTCAATCACAAGGAACACGAGAGGTAACCGCAATGAGTCTTTCCCGACGCGGATTTCTGAAAATGAGCATGGCCATGGCCGGCGTGGGCGCGGCAAGCGGTATCGCCGGCTGCCAGAACACCCAGGCCATGAGCGGCGGCGGCAAGAAGCGCGTGGTCGTCATCGGTGGCGGCTTCGGCGGCGCGACCGCGGCCAAGTACGTCAAGCTGTTCGACCCCAACGTCGACGTCACCATGATCGACGGCAAGGCCAGCCACACCACCTGCCCGTTCTCCAACCTGGTCATCGGTGGCCTCAAGGACATCGACGAGATCACCCATGACTTCAGCGCGCTGGAAAAGCGCGGCGTGAACGTGGTCCAGGGCTGGGTCACCGGCGTCGACGCGGCTGCAAGGCTGGTCACCCTGAAGGATGGCCGAACCTTCGAATACGACCGCCTGGTCGTTTCGCCGGGGATCGATTTCCACTACGACGCCATCGAGGGCTACAGTGAGGCCGTCGCCAACACCACGATGCCCCACGCCTGGGAGGCCGGCGAGCAGACGCTGCTGCTGAGAAAGCAGCTCGAGGACATGAAGGACGGCGGCACGTTCATTCTGGCGGCCCCGCCCAACCCGTTCCGTTGCCCGCCGGGGCCTTACGAGCGGGTGTCGCTGATCGCCAACTACTTCCAGAAGCACAAGCCCAACTCGAAGATCATGGTGCTTGACCCCAAGACCAAGTTCTCCAAGGAGCCGCTGTTCCGCGAGGGCTGGACGACCAACTACGGCAACATGATCGAGTGGATCGGCGGCGATTTCGGTGGCGGCGTCACCAAGGTCGACCCCGACACCATGACGGTCACCGCCGGTGGCACCGAGTACCAGGGCGACGTGATCAACGTCATCCCGCCGCAGAA
>JAFGUH010000261.1 GCA_016938615.1 Halothiobacillaceae bacterium
CCGCCATCAGGCCGTTCAGCGTCACCTCGGCGGCGTAGAGAACGATATCAGGCATGACGCGCCTCCGATTTCTGAATTGCGATGCGGCTGGTGTCAGTCATGGGCCACCCCCAGATAGGCGTCGATGACGTCCTGATTGTTGCGCACCTCGTCGGGCGTGCCGTCGCCGATCTTCTTGCCGTAATCCATCACCACGACGCGGTCGGAGAGGTCCATGACCACCCCCATGTCGTGTTCGATCAGAACGATCGTGGTGCCGAATTCGTCGTTCACATCGAGGATGAAGCGGCTCATGTCCTCTTTTTCCTCAACGTTCATGCCGGCCATCGGCTCGTCGAGCATCAGCAGCTTCGGCTCGGCGGCCAGAGCGCGGGCCAGCTCGACCCGCTTCTTCAGACCATAGGGCAGACGGCCGACCGGCGTTTTCCGGATATTCTGGATCTCAAGAAAGTCGATGATCTTCTCGACCTTCTCGCGATGCTCGTGCTCTTCCTTGGCGGCCCCCGTCCACCACCAGCCGGCCTGCGCCAGCAGACCGCTTTTCATATGGGTCAGGCGGCCGGTCATGATGTTGTCGAGCACCGACATGCCGTCAAAAAGCGCGATGTTCTGGAAGGTCCGGGCGATGCCGAGCCGGGCGACCTGATAGGGTTTCATCGGTCCGCGCTTGTAGCCGCGGAACCAGACTTCGCCCTCGGTCGGGATGTAGAAGCCCGAGATCACGTTCAGCATCGAGGATTTGCCCGCGCCGTTCGGGCCGATGATCGCGCGGATCTCGCCTTCCCGGATATCGAAGGAGATGTCCTTGATCGCCACGACTCCGCCGAAGCGCAGCGTGATGTTCTTCATCTCCATGACGACGCCACCGATCTGGCGGCCGTCTGCGGTGACGTAGCCGTCGCTCATATCGTTCATTCCGCTGCCTCCGCCATCGTCTTCGCCGGCACGACCTTCGCATCCGCGATCTTGAGCGTTGCCTTGATCGAGCCCTTGCGGCCGTCCTCGTAGGTCACTTCGGTCTCGGTGTAGATCTCGTCACGGCCGTCATAGAGCGCCTCGATCAGGTCGGCGAATTTCTCGCCGATCACGTTGCGGCGCACCTTGCGGGTGCGGGTCATCTCGCCGTCATCGGCGTCGAGTTCCTTGTGCAGGATCAGGAAGCGGTGGATCTGACAGCCCGACAGCATCGGGTCTTCGGCGATGCTCGCATTCACCTCTTCGACATGCTCGCGGATCATCTCGTAGACGCGCGGATGGCCCGCGAGCTCCTGGTAGGAGGCATAGGAGATGTTGTTGCGTTCGGCCCAGTTGCCCACCGCCGTGAGGTCGATATTGATGAAAGCCGTGCAACGGTCGCGGCCCGCACCGAACACCACCGCCTCGAGGATCGAGGGGTAGAATTTCAGTTTGTTTTCCACGTATTTCGGCGCGAACAGGCGCCCATCGGCCATCTTGCCCACATCCTTCGCGCGGTCGATGATCCGCAGGTGGCCGGTGTCTTCCTCGAAGAAGCCCGCATCGCCCGTCGCG
>JAFGUH010000262.1 GCA_016938615.1 Halothiobacillaceae bacterium
GACCGCCAGACCGGTAAGACCGCTGTCGCGATCGACACCATCATCAACCAGAAGGGCAAGGGCGTTTACTGCGTCTACGTCGCGATGGGCCAGAAGGCCTCCACCGTGGCCAACGTGGTTCGCGAGCTCGAGAAGCACGGGGCGCTGGAGTACACCATCATCGTCTCCGCGAGCGCCGCCGATCCGGCCGCCATGCAATACCTGGCCGCCTATGCCGGCTGCACCATGGGCGAGTACTTCCGTGATCGCGGCATGGATTCGCTGATCGTCTACGACGACCTGACCAAGCAGGCCTGGGCCTACCGTCAGATCTCGTTGCTGCTGCGTCGTCCGCCGGGTCGGGAAGCATACCCGGGTGACATCTTCTACCTGCACTCGCGTCTGCTCGAGCGCGCCTCGCGCGTCAACGCCGACTACGTGGAGAAGTTCACCGACGGCGAAGTCAAGGGCAAGACCGGCTCGCTGACCGCGCTGCCGATCATCGAGACCCAGGGCGGTGACGTCTCCGCGTTCGTCCCGACCAACGTGATCTCGATCACCGACGGCCAGATCTTCCTCGAGACCGACCTGTTCAACTCGGGCATCCGTCCGGCGATCAACCCGGGTGTTTCCGTCTCCCGTGTCGGTGGGTCGGCGCAGACCAAGGCGGTCAAGAAGCTGGCGGGCGGCATCCGTACCGATTTGGCCCAGTACCGTGAGCTGGCGGCGTTCTCGCAGTTTGCCTCCGACCTCGACGAGGCGACCCGCAAGCAGCTCGAGCGCGGCAAGCGCGTCACCGAGCTGATGAAGCAGCCGCAGTACAAGCCGCTGTCGGTCACCGAGATGGCCCTGTCACTGACCGCCGCGAACGAGGGTTTGCTCGACGACGTACCGGTCGAGAAGGTCAACGACTTCGAGGCTGCCCTGCACGCCTATGCGTCCGACAACGCCGGCGAGCTGGCCAAGAAGATCGGTGATGAAGGCAACTACAGCGACGAGATCGCCGCCGAGCTGAAAAAGGTCGTCGAGGATTTCAAGTCCAAAGGCGTCTATTAACCGGGGGGCGAGATCATGGCCGTAGGCAAAGAGATTCGCACCAAGATCAAGAGCGTTCAGAACACGCGCAAGATCACCAAGGCGATGGAAATGGTCGCC
>JAFGUH010000263.1 GCA_016938615.1 Halothiobacillaceae bacterium
CGAGGTGCCTCACGTAAAAGTGAGCGCGAAGCGGTGGCTGGTGCCTCACGCATGGTGAGCGCGTGGGGGGCTTGCATTACTTCGCCTTTGCCAATCGGTTGATTGACGGTTGCAATGCTTGCAGGTCGACGTGACGGGCGGCGTCGAGGGCTTCGGTCTTGGCCTTGGCCAGGTCCAGCAGTTGCATCTGGATGGCGTTGATCTGGCGGGTCAGATCGGCCGGGTTGATCCCGTCGATTCGTGCGGCCACGACCGAAAGCTGTTGGGTGTCAAGCACACCCGATGCTTGGAGGCGTTGCCACGGGGTGGCCGGTTTGTCGTAGATGCGCTTCTTGCGGCCATCGGTTGTGCTGGTGTAGCCGATGGGTTTCTTGGTCGGGGTGAAGAAGTTCAGTCGTAGCGACACCAGCGGCCACAGCCGGTTGAGCAGCTCCAGCTCTTCCGGGGTGTCGTAGCGCCAGTAGAACGCATGTTTGCGCACCACATGGTTGTTTTTGGACTCCACATGAGCTTGGTCGTTCTTCTGGTACGGCCGCGAGCGGGTCTGTTCGATGTCGCGGTCCTGCAGCCAGGCGGCGACCTCATGATTGATGAACTCAGACCCGCAGTCGGAATCAAAGACCACCATGGCGAACGGGAAGCGCTCACGCAGCTCCTCGACGCCGGCCACGATCCCCGTGGCGGCGTTGTTGCGGATCGAGGTGTTCTCCGTCCAGCCGATCACCACATCGGTCATCGTCAGCGTGCGGGCGAACTCGCCGATCAACGTCGGGCCGCAGTGCGCCACGGTGTCGGCCTCGATCACCCCCGGGGCTTTCGGCGCCTCGTCAGCGCAGGTGCGGATGCTGATCGAATTACGCAGCAGCGGAGACGGTTTCGTCGTCGAGATGCCCTTGATCCGCATCCGGTCCCGGGCCGGTTTCAAATACCGGTCCACGGTCGCGGCACTCATCGCCGCCAGCTCGGCCAGCGCCGCCTCGGTGGCGAACGGCTTGTCCAGATCACCGGCACTGGCCAGCAGCGGCAGCCATAGTTCGACCATGATCACCAGGTACTTGCCGCACGGCATACCCATCAACGCCCACACATGCTCCAAAAGGGCCCTGGCGTCGTCGCTGAAGCCCCGCGGTCGCAGCCTGCGCCTATCGACCTGCTCAGCCGGATCGGGCAGCTTCGGGCCGGTCAGCATCCGCCGCGCCGACGAGCGGCCCATCCCGGTGGTGGCCACCACCCGATCCAAGATCTTGCTCTTGTCCGCCTTCGATGCCTTGCGGTACTGACCTCGCAGTTTGTTGGTTACCTGCCGTCTTGCGGCCATATCGATCTTGCCCTCCACAACGGGCAAGCCTTGACGACCACGCGCTCAAAATAGGTGAGGCACGACCACCGGCTAAGCGCTCAAAGTAGCTGAGGCACGTCGATGCCTTGCGGCCCGCGGCGCGGTCGATATGCTTTGTGCAGGTCATCCGCGGATCGCCGGGAGCGGGTGGCGCGGAAGCCAAGGAGCAGCATGATTCGCGAATTGTCTGCCGTCGTCGCGGTCGCGGGCGGTGCGGTCGGTCTGGCTCCGTGCGCGGCCGCCGATGAGCATTACGACGGCGACGTGCCGGGCATGAGCTACGACGCTTCGCTCGGCGCGCCCTGCGACAACTACGAGCGCTTCATCTTCGGGCGTGGCCCCAGCGGGCAGGCCG
>JAFGUH010000264.1 GCA_016938615.1 Halothiobacillaceae bacterium
CGGGGTAAGGGGATGTTCGGCCATGGGTTGAATCCCGTTTGGGTGGGTTTAGAGCAGGGAGCGTAGACAAAAAAAACCGCGACAGGCCAGCGTGGCGAGTCGCGGTTCATCGGCTCGTGCGTGGTCGTCAGGCTGTCTTTCGCGCCTGCTTGTCGGCCTTGATCTGCTGATCAAGCTGCCAGAAGTAGTACATGATCGGGATCACGAGCAGCGTCAGCATGGTCGAGGCGAAGGTGCCGAAGATCAGCGACACGGCCAGCCCGCCGAACACGGGGTCGGTGATCATGATCGCCGAACCGAACATGATCGCCAGCGCGGTCAGCAGGATCGGTCGGAATCGCACCGCGCCGGCTTCGAGAACCGACTCCTTCAGGCCGTAGCCCTGCTGTCGGTAATCGAGGATGAAGTCGATCAAGAGCAACGAGTTGCGGACCACGATACCGGCCAGCGCGATGAACCCGATCATCGAGGTGGCGTTGAACGGCATGTCGAACAGCCAGTGTCCCGGGAAGATGCCGACCAGCGTCAACGGGATCGCCCCCATCACGATGACCGGCATCATGAACGACTGGTAGTAGGCCACCAGCAGCAGGTAGATGAACACCAGTGCGACGATGAAAGCCGCCCCCAGGTCGCGGAACACGTCGAGCGTCAATCGCATGTCGCCGCCCCAGAGCAGCTCGTAGCCCTTGAGATCCTCGGGCTGGGTGTCGACGAAGCCGAGGTTGCCGGTGGTGATGGTGACGCTGTCGCCGAACTGCATTTCGTCGAGCCACTTGTTCAACGTCAGCGTGGCGTAGACCGGGCTCGATCCCAGCAGGTCCCCTTGGACGGTCACCATCGGGTGTTGGTCGCGGTCGAGAATCGGCTTGGTCACCGTCGCCTCGACGATGTCGACCAGGTTGCCGATCTTGACCGACTTACCCTCCTGGGTCGTCACGGTCAGGTCGCGGATCTGGCGGATCCAGGCGCGGTTGGCCTGGTCGAGTTTGAGCACGATGTTGACCGGCTCGGAGGTGTCCGTGCCATGGACCGTGCCCAGCGTCTGGCCGCTGACGTAATCGTGGACCACCTTGGCGATCTGCGCCGGGGCGACGCCCGACTGCAGCGCCTTGGTCTGGTTGACGTCGATGCGGTATTCGGGCGCGTCCCGGGTGACCGAGTCGTCGACGTTGATCATGCCGTAGACGTCCTCGAACCGCCCGCGAACCTCCTTTGCGATCTCGCGCAGGGTCTCGTAGTCGGCGCCGTGAATGCGGGCGAGCACCTGAGCGCGCACCGGGGGCCCGGGCGGAGTCAGGAACAGCTTGATGCGCGTGTCGGCGTACTGTTCGCGCACGGGTTCGAGCTGGTCCCATAGCGCCGTCGCGACCTCGCTGGTGACCGGTCGAGAATGCCGGTCGACGATGTTCACCCGTATCTGCGCGAGGTTCGAGGCCTGTCGCATCATGTCGCCACGAACCATGCCCGCGAAGGTCAACGGCCCGGTCCGACCCACGTACGTCTGGTAATCCGTGACGTACTGGTTCTGCGCCACGACCTGGCCGACGGCGTCGGCGACCAGCGCGGTGCGCTCGGCCGCCGTGCCTTCTCGGGTGTTGACCTCGAGCATGAAGGTGTTGACGTTGCCTTCCGGCAACATCTTCAGGCTCACGCCGGCCGGCGACAGCGGGCCGTTCATCCCCGAGGCGCGAATGAACTGCCAGGCCGGCATCAGCATCGAGGCGACCATCAGGCCGAGCACGAACAGCAGAAAGATCAAAGAGCCGGTGCGCGACCCGAGAAGCGGCTTGGCGACGCGCTTGTAGTTGCGTGTGAGCCAGTCTTCGTGGTGAGAGTCGCCGTCGAGGCTGTCTCGTTGCGCAAGTACCTTGCGTGCCTTCGAGCCGAGCCAGCGGTATGCCGTCCACGGCACGATGATGTAGGCCAGCACCAAGGATGCGATCATCGCGATCGAGACGTTGATCGGGATCGGCAGCATGAACGGTCCCATCATCCCCGAGACGAACGCCATGGGGATAAAGGCGAGTAGGACCGCCAGCGTGGCGATATTGGTCGGGTTGCCCACCTCGTTGGTGGCGCGCACCAGCAGATCGGCGAACGATCGCTCCTTGCCTGCGTGCAGGTGACGGTGGATGTTCTCGATCACGACGATCGCCGCATCGACCAGCAGGCCGAGCGAGAGGATCAGGCCGAATAGCGAGATCCGGTTGATCGTCTGACCGAAAATCCAGCCCACGCCCAGCACGACGAACAGCGTCAATGGCACCGTGAGCGTCACGATCAGCGCCTCGCGCCAACCGAGGAAGAAGAACAGGATGATCAACACCACGAGGACCGCCACGCCGAGGTGCTCGATCAGCGTGTTGACGGCGTCGTCGGCGCGCTGGCCGTAATCGCGGGTGACGGTCATCTCGACCTGGTCGGGAAGCAGCTGGCGCTCGATCGCGTCGAGCTTGTCCTTGATCGCTGTCGCGACGGTCACCGCGTTGGCACCGGCGCGCTTGCCTATGGTGACCGTGACCGCGGCGGTCGAGTCGCCGGCCGGTTCCCCATGACTGTTGGCCGGGCCGAAAGCGTGGCTGGTGAACTGGTGGTTCTCTTCCGGCGCAAAGGCGATCTCTGCGACTTCGCCCAGGTAGATGGGGCGTTGGTCGTGCTGCCCGATGACGAGGTTTTCCAGGTCTTCGGGCCCTTCGAACGCGGCGTCGGTGCGCAGTCGGTATTCGCGATTGTCGTGCGTGATGCTGCCGCCCGGCAACACGGCGTTCGCCCCCTTGAGCATTTCGCTCAGGTGAGTCATCGAGACACCGGCCGCCGCGAGCCGCTGCGGATCGACGTCGACCGACAAGACGCGGCGATGACCGCCGATCACGTCACTGGTACCGACGTTGGGAACGCTCTGTAATTGCTCGAGCACTCGTTGGCCCACTTCGCGCAACTGCGTGCTGTCGAGCGCCTTCGAGCTCAACGTGACGCCCATGATGGGCACGTCCGTGATGCCGATGCTCTTGACCAGGGGTTGACTGGTGTTGGGTGGCAAGCGGTCGATGTTTCGCGACAGTTCGTTGTAGAGCAACAGGAGACTCGACTCCTCGTCGCGGCCCACCTCGAACTGCACCGTGACGATGCCCACGTCGTCCATGGCCACGCCGTAGGTATGCTCGACGCCCTTGAGGCCGGCCATCAGCGCCTCGAGAGGCTTGACCACCTGATCGTGTATCTGGTCTGCCGAGTTCCCCGGCCGCTGCACGAAGACCTGCGCCCCGGGCACCACGATTTCCGGGTTGTAGAGGCGCGGGGTGATCAGTACGGCCATCACGCCGAACAGCGTGATGGCGATCATGATCAAGGCCGTGATCTTGGAATAGAGGAAGCTACTCGCGAGCCGTCCGGCCAGGTTCAGTTTCGGTTGTGTGGAATTCGTCGACCGACTCATGATCAGACGCCACCTTGGTTGTCGGGGTTGCGGGTTACGGTCACACCGTTGGACAGGTGATCCCGTGCGCTGACGACCACGCGATCCCCATCGCTCAGGCCGGCGAGTACCACGACGTCGTCACCGCGTCGCTGGCCAACTCGCACCAGCCGGAAGCGGGCGCGGTTTTCGTCGTCGAGCACGAACACGCCTTCCATCCCGGCCCGCTTGTGGATAGCGGTTGCCGGAACGGTGATTGCCGGTTTCTGGTCGAGCACGATGTTGACGGTGACGTAGTTGCCCGGACGTAGCGGAATGTCGGCGGGCACGTTCAGCTTCACCGTGTGAGTCCGAGTAATCGGGTCGGCGGCACCCACCAAACGCAGCACCTTGGCCTGGAATGTTGCCGCCGCACCCTCGGTGGTCCGGTATCCCACCTCGACGGTATCGCCCTCGGCGAGGCGTTCGTAGGCCTGGTCGTTGACCTCGACCTGGATTTCCCGGTCGCCGCTGCCCATCAACATCAGCAAGGGTTGGCCAGGCGTGGCCAGTTGGCCCGGATCCGCGTTTCGCTGAACGATCGTGCCCGCGAACGGCGCACGGATCTGAGCGTAGCTGACCTGCGACTCGGCTTGTTCGACCGCGGCCTTCGCCGCGTTGAAGTCACCCCGAGCGACTTCGTAGGCGGTCTGCATTTTCTCGAACTGCTGCTTCGGGACCGCGTTTTCTTCGTACAGGCGCTTGAACCGCTCGTAGTTGCTGCGGGCGTTGGCGAGCCCTGAGCGTGCCTTGGCAAGCGATGCCTCGGCCTGGCGAATCTGGCTGTCGACGTCGCTTTGGTCGATGGTCAGCAGAATGTCGTCCTTCTCGACCGTGTCTCCTTCGTCGGCGTTGATCTCGCGTACGTAGCCCATCATGCGCGAGGCGATCGGCGAGCGATCGCTCGCGATCACGGTGCCGGGGAACATCGCCGTGTCGTCGACCTTGCCGGCGTCGACCGTAATCCAGTCGCCCTCGACCGAGGTACCTGTGCCTGCCGCCGCGTGCTGCTCGTGTTCTTCGCCGCCGCATCCGGCAAGGCCAAGGACGGCCAGAAACACGAAAAGCGGCCGGGCCCACAGCCGGGCAGGGTGGGGAGGGGGAAACGAATGGGTCGCGTGAGTCATGATCGATGGGTCTCGCTGGGTACGAATCGCGGTGACAAGTGGAGTTTGGGCAGAGTGTGTTCGCCGAGCGCCAATCAGTGGGCGGCGCCCGCCAGCACGTCTAGGATGGCATTGTCGTGATCGGTCGCGACGCGGTCGGACGCCAGTTCGCCGAGCGCCAGCCAGAGGGCGGCCCGCTGCATGGTGCGCTGGAAATGGGCGCGGATCAGTTCGGCACGAGCGTTATCCAGCTCGGTCTGGGCCGCGAGCAATTCGGTCATGGTCGCCAATCCCTGCTGGTAGCGTAGTGTTTCGAGTCGCACGGCCTCCTCGCTCTGCTCGATGGCCAGCTGGCGTACCTCGACGCGTTTCTCGGCCATGTTCGCCTCGCGCCAGACCTTGCCGACCTGCCCGAGCAACTTGTCGAGTGCTTGCTGGCGTTCGGCGAGGCTGGCATTGACCTTTGCCTGGGCGCGATTGACCTTGCCGGAGCGCGCGCCGAAATCGAAGATCCGCCAGGTGAGCTGACCGCCGATCGTGTAGCTCTCGTTCTCGAGGCCGAGCGACTCGTCGTTGAAGTCCTGCTGGGCCATCAGATTGACGTGCGGCTTGTAATCCGCGCGGGCGACGTCCACTTCGGCCCGCGCGGCCTCGACCCGCCCGCGCAGCGCCTGGATCCGCGGGTTGTTGTCGAGTGCTCGCTGGCGGGCGCGGGCGAGATCCGTCTCCGGCAGCGCCACGTCGATGGTCTCGGTCAGGTCGATGGCGCGCGATGTGTCGATGCCCGTGAGCACCTTCAGCCCGTCGGCGGCGTTCTCCGCCTGGTTGCGCGCGTCCGCGAGGCTCAGCTCGCGTTCGCCGAGATTGACCTTGGCCTTGAGCAGGTCCGACTTGGTGACCACGCCCTCGTCGAACAGCGTCTGCGACAGGTCGCGGAACGAGCGCGCCGCATTCTTCGCCTGCCGCGCTACCTCGACGAATGCCTCGGCGGTGTTGATGCCCGCGTAGGCCTCGATCGTGTGAAGCACCAATTGCTGGCGCGCGGCCTGGTCGCCGGCCTCGGCGGCCTGCAGCAGAGCTTGCGCCTGGGTGCGCATCTCGCGAATCTTGCCGCCGTTATAAATGGGCACCGAAAGCTTCAGGGACGTCTGGAAGTTGTGATGCCAGCCGGGATCGTTGAGGCTGTCGGGTTCCGTGGCGAAGGCACCGGCCTGATCGCCCTGATTGAATTTCTGGAAGAACTCGCTGACACCGAAATCGTTGAAGCTCGCCTGCTCCTGCTGGAGTTTCATCCCGAACACGTTCAGCGGGTTGTTCGAGCCCATCACGCCAAAGGAGAGGTCGAGCGTCGGCAACAGGTTGCCGTTTGCCTGCTCGATCGCGGCCCGGGCCTCGGCGATGCGTGCCTGCGACAGGTCCATGGCCGGGTTCTGGCTCAGCGTGCGCTTCATGGCCTCGGCGAACGACAGGTGGAGTGCTCGTCCGGGCGCCTCGGCAGCCGGAGCGGTGAATGTCGGACCACCGTTGCCCGCGGCCCAGGTAGGCAGCCACGCACCGGTAGCCAGGCAGGCGCTCAAGCCGGTCGCCAGTGCCATGCCGATCGACGGTCGTCCCCCTTGCGACGCGTTCGGGAGGCGACGTGCCGTGGTGTGCGTGAGCCGGGGATTAATCGGCCCCCAAAACAGTCGGGTACGACCCATGCTGCAAGTCCTTTCCAAGGTGTCTGCGGTTACCCGCCGGGCCAACGGAGCGGCGGCGACATTGACCGGACAATATATCAGAAAACACTAATATATGAAACCCGAGACCGCGGCCGGCCGTGCCGGCTTGTCGCCCATCCCTCGGGTTTTCGATCGGTCGCGGAAAGCCTAGCACGCCCGACGTGGCGCCGTTTGCGCATCAGCGTATGCTGAAAATCTGATACATGCCGACCGGGGCGTGCACCGCCTGCACTGCTCCCGACACGGTATCATCGCGCCTCGTAAGGGAGACTCTGCACGAATCGACAGTGTCTGAAGCGGGACCGTCGAGGGTCCAGATGCAAGGCGCGGAGCGCGGTGAATGGCCGTCGCCATTCGCACTCGCGGCAATGCCGCAGATAGGCCCTTTTCGGCCCGCCCGCACGCCGCAAAGCCGTCTCTCGACGGGCCCATGTTGTTGCCTTGGGGCCCGTCTTTTAGACGGCGCCAGAAAAGCGAACAAGCCCGCGAGCCAGAGGCACCATCGATTCGTGCAGAGTCTCCTTGGAACACCTCGTTCGATACTGGGAGCAGGGTATGCGATTGGCCATGGGCATCGAATACGACGGTGGGCGCTACCACGGCTGGCAGCGTCAGTCCCACTGCGACTCCGTCCAGGCGCGGGTCGAGACGGCGATCGGCCGGGTGGCGGACGCGCCGGTCGAGGTGACGTGCGCGGGACGAACCGATCGGGGCGTGCATGCGACCAACCAAGTCATCCACGTCGACGTGGTCGCCGAGCGGCCGTTGCACGGCTGGATGATGGGGACCATGCAGCACTTGCCGCGCGACATCACCGTGCGTTGGGTCCGCCTTGTCGACACCGACTTTCACGCCCGTTTTTCAGCGATCGCGCGTGAATACCGGTATTGCCTGCTCAATCGCAGCACGAGACCGGCGATCGCGGCCGGCCGGCTGAGCTGGTGGTATCGCCCACTGGACGAGCGGCGCATGCAGGCGGCGGCTGACCGGTTGCTGGGCGAGCACGACTTTTCCAGTTTCCGCGGCAAGGATTGCCAGGCGCGTTCTCCGGTGCGACGCCTGGAGACGCTGCGGGTCACGCGGCTGGGCGATTATCTGTTCTTCGACGTGCGTGCCAACGCGTTCCTGCATCACATGGTGCGTAACCTGGTCGGGAGCCTGTTCGCGGTGGGGACCGGCGAGCGCCCGATCGATTGGATCGACGAGGCACTCGCGGCCGTCGATCGTGAGGCCGCCGGGATTACCGCACCCGCCGACGGGCTCTATCTCACCGGGGTGGAGTACCCGCCGGCGTTCGGATTGCCCAGCGGGTCGCGCCGACCCGTTTTCGAACAGATGGACTGAGCGACCGCCATTCCGGGGGTGGTGGGAATCCTGCTAGACTCTCCCGCCCGATTACCTTTCAGCTTTCAGCGCGAGGCCGTTTGCCAGGTGGACACCAGCCGTACCCGGGTCAAGATCTGCGGCATCACCCGCTTGACCGATATTCAGGCCGCCGTGGCTGCCGGTGCCGACGCGCTCGGCTTCGTGTTCGTGCCGGCCAGTCGCCGGTCGATAGCGGTGGAGGCCGCGCGTGACCTGGTCGCCCGGGTTCCCGCCTTCGTCCAGTCCGTGGCCCTGTTCTCCGACCCGAGCGTGGATTGGGTAGAGACGGTCGTCGATCAGGTTGGTCCCGACATGTTGCAGTTCCATGGTGGCGAGAGTGGCCGTTTCTGCCGGCAGTTCGGGCGCCCTTACCTCAAGGCCATCAGTGCCGAGCTGGACGAGGAGCGCCGCCGCCGCGTGATACAGGACCACCACACCGCCCGCGGCTTTCTGCTCGACAGCCATGCCGTAAGCGGTCTCGGTGGCACAGGGCACGCCTTCGACTGGAGTCGCTGGCCGCGCGAGACCGGTCGTGATCGTCGACCCTGGATACTGGCCGGCGGTTTGTCGCCGGATAATGTCGCCGAGGCGGTAACTACGTTACGGCCCTACGCCGTCGACGTGTCCAGCGGTGTCGAGGATATGCCGGGTATCAAGTCGGCCGAGAAGATCAATGCATTCATCCAAGGGGTAGCGCATGCCCGAGAGCAACGACATGGCGACTGAAACCACGATCGATTACGCGAGTTTTCCGGACGTACGGGGCCGATTTGGCGACTACGGAGGTCGCTATGTGGCCGAGACCCTGATGGAACCGATCGAGGAGTTGACGGCAGCCTATCAGCGCTACCGAAACGACCCGGACTTCCTAGAGGAATTCCAGGGTGACCTCCGCGACTATGTGGGTCGGCCTACCGCGCTGTATCACGCCAAGCGCCTCTCGGAATTCTACGGCGCGGAGATCTGGCTCAAGCGGGAGGACCTCAACCACACCGGCGCGCACAAGATCAACAATGCCCTCGGCCAGGCTCTGCTCGCCAAGCGCATGGGCAAGACCCGTATCATCGCCGAGACGGGTGCCGGGCAGCACGGTGTCGCCACCGCAACGGTCGCCGCGCGTCTCGGCATCGAGTGCGTCGTGTACATGGGCGCCGACGATATCCAGCGCCAGGCCCCGAACGTCTTCCGCATGCGCCTGCTGGGCGCGACGGTCGTGCCGGTCGATTCCGGCACCCGGACGCTGAAGGACGCGCTCAACGAGGCGATGCGCGACTGGGTGACCAATGTCGATGACACCTTCTACATCATTGGCACCGTCGCCGGGCCGCACCCGTATCCGCAGATGGTGCGCGACTTCCAGTCGGTGATAGGTCGTGAGGCCCGCGCCCAGATGCTGGAGAGGACCGGAGTGCTGCCGGACCAGGTGGCCGCCTGCGTGGGCGGCGGTTCGAACGCGATCGGCATCTTTCACGCCTTTCTCGGTGACGATGGGGTCGAGTTGCACGGCTCAGAGGCCGGCGGCGACGGGGTGGAGACCGGCCGACATGCCGCGCCCCTCACCGCCGGGCGTCCGGGCGTGTTACACGGCAACCGCACCTATCTGATGGAAGACGAGAACGGCCAGATCATTGGCACGCACTCGATCTCCGCCGGGCTCGACTACCCCGGCGTCGGGCCCGAACACGCCTGGCTCAAGGATATCGGCCGGGTCAGCTATGCCGCCATCACCGATGAGCAGGCCATGGCCGCTTTCCACGACCTGATGCGTTGTGAGGGCATCATTCCGGCGATCGAGTCCGCCCACGCGATTGCGCACGCCCGTCTGCTGGCCGAGGCGCGTGGAGGGCAGCGTATCCTGGTCAATCTCTCCGGCCGGGGCGACAAGGACATCAACACCGTGGCCAAGCTCGAGGGGATCGAATTGTGAGCGACACCCGACACGCCAGTGGCAGCCGTCTGGCACCGTTGTTCCAGCGGCTTTCCATCGAGAACCGTGCCGCCCTGATTCCCTACATCACCGCGGGTGACCCAAGCGCGGCGGCGACGCTCGACCTGATGCACGCGCTGGTCGAGGGAGGCGCGGATGCGATCGAGGTGGGGGTGCCGTTCTCCGACCCGATGGCGGACGGCCCGGTCATCCAGGCGGCGCATGAGCGCGCCCTGCGCTCCGGGCTCGGCCTGCGCGGCGTACTCGATCTGGTGGCGGAGTTCCGCAACCGTGATGCGCAGACGCCGGTGATCCTGATGGGCTACCAGAACCCGATCGAGGCGATGGGAGTGGCCGATTTCGCGGCACGTGCCGCCGAAGTGGGCGTCGACGGCGTGCTGACGGTTGACCTCCCCCCCGAAGAGGCCGACGAACTGTCCGCGGCACTGCGCGCACCGGGGCTCGACAGCATTTTCCTGCTCGCGCCCACCACTCGCGCCGAACGCACACAGGCGGTGGCTTCGCGTGCTTCGGGCTTCATTTATTACGTCTCGCTCAAAGGGGTGACGGGGGCGTCCAACCTTGACACGGACGCACTGGGCGATCAGCTCGACCGCATCCGCGAGACTTGCGAACTGCCAGTGGGCGTGGGATTCGGCATCCGTGACGCGGATACCGCCGCGCGAGTCGGCGCCGTGGCCGATGCGGTGATTGTCGGCAGTGCCATCGTCCGTCTGATTCACGAGCGCGCCGAGGCCGCGGGCGGCGTGGATGCGACCGTGCTCGGCGAGGTGCGCGATTATGTCGCGACCATGCGTCAAGGCATCGCTTCGGCACGGGCGTGAAGGCCCTGTACCCGATTGACGGCGTGCCGAGCGGCGACGCGCGCAGATAGATAAGCCGAGATCCGTTCGGCGGCCGACCTAACCCTGGGAGACTGGAACATGAGCTGGCTCGACAAGCTGATTCCCTCACGCATTCGAACCGAGAACACCGGCAAGCGAGGTGTGCCCGAGGGGCTTTGGGTCAAATGCGTCGGTTGCGACGCGGTGCTCTACCGCGAGGAGTTGCGACGCAACCTCGAGGTGTGTCCGAAGTGCGGGCACCACATGCGTATCGGTGTGCGCGAGCGGCTGGACGCCTTTCTCGATAGCCACGGGCGCGAGGAATTGTTCGGCGGGATCGGGCCCGTGGACATGCTCAAGTTCCGCGATCAGAAGAAATACCGCGACCGGATCAACGCGAGCCAGAAGGCGACCGGCGAGAACGATGCCCTGGTGGTCATGCGTGGCCAGCTCGACGGCGTAGCGGTAATCACCGCTGCCTTCAACTTCGCCTTCATGGGCGGATCGATGGGGTCGGTCGTCGGCGAGAAGTTCGTCCGTGCGGTTGACTCGGCGATCGAGAACCGCTGCGCATTGGTCTGCTTCACGGCCTCGGGTGGGGCGCGCATGCAGGAGGCATTGTTCTCGCTGATGCAGATGGCCAAAACCTCGGCGGCCCTGACCCGATTGTCGAAAAAACGCCTGCCGTTCATCGTGGTGCTCACCGATCCCACGATGGGGGGCGTGTCCGCCTCGCTGGCGATGCTCGGCGACGTCCAGATTGCCGAGCCGAACGCCCTGATCGGCTTTGCCGGCCCGCGCGTTATCGAGCAGACCGTGCGCGAGACCTTGCCCGAAGGTTTCCAGCGCAGCGAGTTTCTGCTCGAGCACGGCGCCATCGACATGATCGTTGCCCGCAGCGATCTGCCGCAGACCATCGCCTTGCTGATTGCCAACCTGCAGAAAAAAGACCTGCCCAAGACGGAGGCGAAAGCCGCTTCGTGAAGGCGGCGTGCCACGCGTTTCGCTCACGGTGCCGGCTTTGAGTCGGTCGATCGAGGTCTGGCTCGATCAATTGATGGCCCGGGACCCGAACCGGATCGAGCCGGGGGTCGAGCGTACTCGTCGGATTGCCAACGACCTGCTTGACGGTCGACCCTCGGCCTGTGTGATCAGTGTCGCCGGCACGAACGGAAAGGGATCGAGCGTGATGATGGCCGAGTCGATCTGTGCGGCCGCCGGGTACCGGGTGGGCAGCTACACCTCGCCGCACCTGACCGATGTGCGTGAACGATTTCGGGTCGCGGGTCGTGAGGTGGAGGCAAGCGCGTTGATCGGGGCCTTCGAGCGAATCGATGTCCACCCCGAGAGCGGGGCGCTCACCTATTTCGAATGGCTGACCGTGGCCGCGTTCCTTGTTTTCGAGCGGGCGGCGCTGGATGTCTGGGTGCTCGAGGTCGGCCTGGGTGGGCGTCTGGATGCGGTCAACGCACTGGATGCGGACCTCGCACTGATCACTCCGATCGGGCTGGACCACCAGGCGTGGCTCGGCGAAACCCGCGATGCGATCGGCGGCGAGAAGGCCGGCATCCTTCGCCCTCGCCAGCCCGCTGTCTACAGTGACCCGTCACCGGTCGATTCGGTCGAGCAGGCCGCTCGGCGGGTCGGGGCCGATCTCTGGATTCTGGGTCGGGACTATCACCTGGTAGTCGACGAGTCGGTCATGACCGCGTCGGTCGGGTGTCTCGAACGGCGGGGTCGGCGTACGTCGTTGCCGTTGCCGCGGCATGTCGGTACGCATCAATGGCAGAACGCGGCGAGTGTCGTTGCTTTGTTACAACACCCCGGCAGCCCGCTTGTCGTGCCGGATGCGGCCGTGGCGACCGGTCTGGCTGCGTTGCAGCTGGCCGGTCGTCTGGAACGGCGTTGCGATCGAGGTCGGTCGGTGTGGTTCGATGTGGCCCATAATACCGAGGCGGCCGATGCGCTGGCTGCAGCGTTGAGTGAGCGACCACCCACGGGGCGTCGTCTCGCCGTGTTCTCGGCGTTTGCCGACAAGCCGATCGAGGCGTTGGTACGGCCCTTGGCCGCCCTGATTGATGGGTGGTGGATCGCGCCGTTGACGGAACCGCGCGCCGCCGAAGTGGGTCGGATCGAGTCGGCGCTGGTCTCGGCCGGCGCTTGTCGGGTGCAGCGTGAAGCCGACCTGTCGAGCGCGTATAATGCCGCCCTGATCGAGGCCGGGGAGGGCGACGAACTCGTGGTGTTCGGCTCCTTTCACGTCGTGGGTCCGTTGCGGGCCCGACTGGACGAAAACGAGAATGCCGACGCCTGAGCGCGTCCTGGCCGAGTCGACAAGGGGGTGCCGTGGCAGAGCAAACCGAATCAAACTGGACCGAGTCTCGCTTTCGCCAACGGCTGGTGGGCGCATCGGTCGTCGTGGCCCTCGCGGTGCTCCTGTTGCCTCTGTGGCTCGACGGCAGCGGGATCGACAGCCTGCGGGTCCAGTCGGTGCCGGAAAAACCGGCCGTGGAGGGTGCCGAAGCGATCGATATCCCGCAACCGCCCGGCGACAGCGGCGAGCCGCTAGATCAGCCACCTGGCGCCCTTTTCCCTGATCAGACCCCTATCGAGGCGCGCCCGGAGGGCGAGGGCGAGTCGATGAGTCAGTCCCCGGACGACGCGGCGCCCGCTGCGACCTCCGGCACGGAGGCGGGCGCGAACGGCGCAGGCTTGCGGGCCGAGCCAAGCGATCGACTCACGAGCCAGTCCAGTGCCGATACGCGTGAGGACGTCGTGACCGAGGCCAAGACCGATGCCGATCAGGCCTCGGCCGAGGAGGGCGCGACGGCCTCGGAGGAAGCGCCGGCCGTGACGGAATCGGCTGATCTGCCCGAGAGTGCCAGTGACGGCGAGTTCGTGGTGCAGCTGGGCAGTTTTTCGGACGAGCGCAACGCGAAAGCGTTGGCCGAGTCGGTGGAATCCTCGGGTTTCGACGTGTTCGTCGAGCCCCTGTTCTCCGAACAGGGTACGGTCTGGCGGGTGCGCGTCGGGCCGTATGCATCGCGTGAGCTGGCTGGCGAGGCGACCGACCGATTGCGCCAGCGTATCGGCCGGGACGGTCTGGTAATGACGAAATGATCGTGGACTGCCTGGGCCGGTCCGCCCAACTATCTCGTTCCGGGAGACCCGCATGACGCTGGTGGATTGGATCCTGCTGGCCATCGTGTTGATATCGACCGCCATTGCTCTCGTACGCGGATTCATCAAGGAGGTGATATCGCTCGCGACCTGGTTGGCGGCGTTCGGCATCGCCTTCGCCTTCTCCCAGCCGGCCGCGAGCCTGGTGCCGGCGGCGGTGGATATTCCGTCGGCTCGGGTGGCAATCGCATTCGTGGCACTGTTCGTGATCGTGCTAATCCTGGGCGGGATCATCAACTGGGCGGTGTCGAAGCTGGTGGAGACGACCGGGCTGTCGGGGACCGATCGCTCGGTGGGCATGGTGTTCGGCCTGTTGCGGGGTGTGCTGATCGTCGCCGGGCTGTTGTTGCTTGGCGGTCTGACCGCGCTGCCCCGCGAGGATTGGTGGGAGGCCTCCACACTGATACCGCACTTCCAGGTGGTTGCCCAGTGGCTGCTCGCGGTTCTGCCCGCCGACGTCGCCCGGAATGTGTCCTGGTGAGAGCGGGCGGCGGTCCACCGGGCCGTGCCGCGGCTCGTTAACGCGTTTTCACGCGGTGCGCCGGATCGTGCATCGCTTCCGGGGAGACCCGACCGACGCCGGGCTGGTCCATGGACCGGTCCGGCGTGATCGATTCGGTCGTCGGCCAAGGAGCGGCGGGGCCGAGGGCTTTTGACCTTTTGCACGGTTACGTACCGAGGTGGTTTGACGCATGTGCGGCATTATTGGAATGGTGGCGAAATCGCCGGTCAATCAGGCGCTGTATGACGGGCTGACCGTGTTGCAGCACCGTGGTCAGGATGCGGCGGGCATCCTGACCTCCGACGAGCAGCGACTTTTCCTTCGCAAGGAAAACGGCCTGGTCAAGGATGTCTTTCACACGCGTCACATGCGTCAGTTGATGGGGAACATGGGCATCGGGCACGTGCGGTACCCGACCGCCGGCTGTGATTCCTCCGCCGAGGCCCAACCCTTCTACGTCAACGCGCCCTTCGGTATCGCGATGGGGCACAACGGCAACCTCACCAACGTAGACGAGCTACGTGCTGCCGTGGTCGCCGAGGATCGGCGTCATCTCAATACCAATTCCGACTCGGAAGTGCTGCTGAACGTGTTCGCTCATGAACTGGCAGCGATCGCCGGGGCGCAACCGACGGCCGACAATGTGTTCGCCGCGATCACGAACGTTCACCGCCGGGCCCGCGGCGCCTACGCGGTGATCGGCCTGATTGCCGGCATCGGCGTGTTCGCCTTCCGCGACCCGCACGGTATTCGCCCGGTGTGCTTTGGCAAGCGGGAAACCGAACACGGCACCGAGTACATGGTTGCCTCGGAGTCGGTGGCCATCGAGGCCGGCGAGTTCGAACTGGTGCGCGATCTGGCGCCCGGTGAGGCGATCTTCATCTCCAGCGACGGCGAGGTGACACTGCGCCAGTGTGCCGACGATCCGTCGTATTCGAGCTGCATCTTCGAGTACGTCTATCTCGCGCGCCCCGATTCGATCATCGACGACGTGTCGGTCTACAGGGCGCGCATGCGAATGGGCGAGAAACTGGCCGAGAAGATCGAGCGCGAGTGGGCGCATCACGACATCGACGTGGTGATCCCCATTCCGGACACCAGCCGAACGGCGGCGCTGGAAATCGCGGTCAACCTCAATCTCAAGTACCGTGAGGGGTTCGTCAAAAACCGCTACATCGCGCGGACCTTCATCATGCCGGGTCAGGCCAAGCGCAAGCGTTCGGTGCGCCAGAAGCTCAACGCGATCGACCTCGAGTTCCGCGGCAAGAACGTCCTGCTGGTCGACGATTCGATCGTGCGCGGCACCACATCGAGCGAGATCATCCGCATGGCCCGCGAGGCCGGCGCCAAAAAGGTGTTCATGGCGTCGGCCGCGCCCGCGGTGCGATTCCCCAACGTCTACGGCATCGACATGCCGGCAGCCAACGAATTCGTCGCCCACGATCGGGACGTCGAGGCGATTCGCGACGTGATCGGTGCCGACGACCTGATCTATCAGGACCTCGAGGACCTCAAGGAAGCGGTGCGGTTGGGCAATTCCACCCTGTCGGAATTCGACTGCTCCTGTTTCACCGGCGACTACGTCACCAACGATATCGACACGGCCTATCTCGACAACCTTGCGAGCAACCGGGCCGACAGCGAGCGTGACAAGGCGACCGGCGCGGTCGGTGCCTCGCGCCGTTCGAGGGATATCGTCTCCGTTGGCCTTTACAATGACCAGTGATCGCTCAGGCCCGGCCCGGCTGGTCGCCTTTCTGCTTGTGCTGGCCGGCCTGCTCGGTTCGACAGTGGCGATGGCCGCCCCCAGTGGTACTCAGCCCATGAACGAGCACGCCACCTCGATACCCGCCAAGGTCGAACGCGCCGCCGCGGCCATGACCCAGCGACTCGCGGCCCGCTCGGATGACGGCCGACAACAGGCGCTGGTCGTCGACGTCGGTTTGCAGCGGCTCTACCTGTTCGAGGCGGGGCGACTGGTTGGCGAGTATCCGGTTTCCACGGCGGAAAAAGGGACCGGCAACGCGGAAGGCAGCATGCGTACGCCGCTGGGTCTGCATCGTGTCGACGAGAAGATCGGTGCCGGGGCACCGACGGGGATGATCTTCCGCGGACGACGTCCGACCGGGCAGTTCGCCGAGATATTGACCGACCCGGACGCGCGCGCCAAACGGGACGACGTCACCAGCCGCATTCTCTGGCTCTCGGGACTGGAGCCCGGCGTGAACCAGGGGGGCGAGGTCGATTCCAAGCGACGTTTCATTTACATCCACGGCACGCCGGAGGAAGGCCGGATCGGCAGACCCGCCTCGCACGGCTGCGTGCGGATGACCAATGCCGATGTAATCGAGCTGTTCGACCGCGTCGAGGTCGGCGCCCTGGTCGATATCATCGATTGATGAAGGCATGTCGTGGCCGGGATCGCTTCCGGCTCGGCCACTTTATGTCGAGTGCACCCCGGGCCCCGCGGTCGGGTACTGAACATGGGAATAACCGAGACACAAGGAGAAGTGTGATGCCGCAATGGGTGCGTTTTTCGATCGTGATGCTGGCCATTTCGGTGGGATCCGGCTGCGCGGTGACGCGTAGCGAGATGGATCTGGCCGAGGTGCCCGTCGAGAACCCGGCTGAAGGCCCCGAGGTCACGTTCGTCCGGTTGGTCGATGCGCGTGATTTCGAGTTGGAGCCGGGTGATCCCAGTACCCCGTCGCTCAAGAACGGCGAAATCGAGAATGCGTCGATCACCTCCCGTGCCCTCGCCCGCAAACGAAACGGGTATGGGCAGGCCCTTGGCGACATCCTCCTGCCGGAGGGCAGTACGGTGACCGGGGTCGTGGAAAACCGATTGGCACGGAGTTTCGCGAACAGAGGCTATCGGGTGGTCGAGGAAGGTCAGCGCGGCTACACAGAGGCCGTACCGCTCGAGGTGAGTGTCGAGAGATTCTGGGGTTGGTTCACGCCTGGCTTCTTTACCATCGACTTGCAGTTCGAAACGCTCGTCCGGGTGACGGGCCCGCTTGCCGGACTGAGACACGGGAAGACATTCCAAGGAGCCTCCAAGGAAAGTTTTGCCGCCGCTATGGACGACAACTGGCGCAGGGTGCTGAACGCCGCGCTCGACAACCTCGAGGCGGACATACAGGCCACGCTGCCCGCGCCGGAGTGACGAGCGGCCCCGGCACCGGAACGTCTCGGCGCCAGGGTGCCTGAGCGAACAAGCCGCAGATTTCGTTGAAAACCGACCACGGCTGCCGAAAGGTCCGTCGTCACCGATCGATCCGGAGACCCGATCCATGCCCGATTATCGTTCCAAGACCACCACCCACGGCCGCAATATGGCCGGTGCCCGCGCCCTGTGGCGCGCGACGGGCGTGAAGGATGACGATTTCGGCAAACCGATCATTGCGATCGCCAATTCGTTCACCCAGTTCGTGCCGGGACACGTTCACCTCAAGGACATGGGCCAGCTGGTGGCGCGCGAGGTCGAGGCCGCCGGCGGGATCGCCAAGGAATTCAACACCATCGCGGTCGACGATGGCATCGCCATGGGTCACGGCGGCATGCTCTATTCGCTGCCCAGCCGCGACATCATCGCCGACTCGGTCGAGTACATGGTCAACGCCCACTGCGCCGACGCGCTGGTGTGCATCTCCAACTGCGACAAGATCACCCCGGGGATGCTCAACGCCGCCATGCGTCTTAACATCCCGGTGGTGTTCGTCTCCGGCGGGCCGATGGAGGCGGGCAAGACGCGCCTGTCCGAGGATTCCGACGAGATCATCAAGCTCGACCTGGTCGATGCCATGGTCAAGGCCGCCGACGACTCGGTCTCCGACGAGACGCTCGCTCAGATCGAGCGCTCGGCCTGCCCGACCTGCGGTTCCTGCTCGGGGATGTTCACCGCCAACTCGATGAACTGCCTCACCGAGGCGCTGGGTCTCTCACTGCCGGGCAACGGCTCGCTGCTCGCCACCCACGCCGACCGCCGCGAGCTGTTTCTCGAGGCCGGTCGCCAGATCGTGCGGCTGGCCAAGGAGTACTACGAGAACGACGCGGCTGACGTGCTGCCGCGTTCGATCGCCACACGAGAGGCCTTCGAGAACGCCATGGCGCTCGACATCGCCATGGGCGGCTCGACCAACACCGTGCTGCACCTGCTGGCCGCGGCCCGCGAGGGCGAGGTCGCCTTCGACATGACCGACATCGACCGCATGAGCCGCAAGATTCCGCACCTGTGCAAGGTCGCGCCGAGCACGGCGCAGTACCACATGGAGGACGTGCATCGCGCCGGCGGCGTGATGGCGATCCTGGGCGAGCTCGATCGGGCGGGGCTGCTGCACAACGACATCCCCACCGTGCACAGCAAGACCGTGTCTGAAGGATTGGACCGCTGGGACATCGCGCGCGACACCGCCTGCGACGAGGCCAAGAGTCGTTACCTCGCCGGTCCGGCGGGCATCCCTACCCAGACCGCGTTCTCGCAGGACACCCGTTGGCCGAGCCTGGATATCGACCGCGCCAAGGGCTGCATCCGCGACTACGAGCACGCCTATTCGAACGACGGCGGTCTCGCCGTGCTGTTCGGCAACATCGCCCGCGACGGCTGCATCGTTAAGACCGCCGGCGTGGACGAGTCCATCCTCAAGTTCACCGGCCGCGCGCGCGTCTTCGAGTCGCAGGATGCCGCCGTCGAGGCGATCCTCAGTGACCAGATCGTCGCCGGCGACGTGGTGGTGATCCAGTACGAAGGCCCCAAGGGCGGGCCGGGCATGCAGGAAATGCTGTATCCGACCAGCTACCTGAAATCCAAGGGGCTGGGCAAGGACTGCGCGCTTCTCACCGACGGGCGCTTTTCTGGCGGCACCTCGGGACTGTCCATCGGTCACGCCTCACCCGAGGCGGCCTCCGGGGGCGAGATCGCGCTGGTCGAAGAGGGCGACACCATCGTCATCGACATCCCCGAGCGCACGATTCATCTCGACATCAGCGATGCCGACATGGCCCACCGTCGCGAGAAGATGATCGAGCGTGGCGATGACGCCTACAAGCCGGTCAATCGCGAACGCTACGTCAGCCAGGCGCTCAAGGCCTACGCGGCCCTGACCACCTCGGCCTCGCTGGGCGCGGTGCGCGACCTCTCGCAGATCGGCGTGAAGTAAGCCGGTGACGGTCGGGACCTACATCCCGCCGCATTTCCGCCAGGACGACCCGGCGGTGATCGCCGAGGTGGTGGCGACGCATCCGTTCGCCGCCCTGGTGCTCGCCGACAAAGGGCAGATGCCGTGCGTGCATCTGCCCTTTCTGCGTTTTGGCGAGGCGACGCGACCCGAGACCTGGCGGTTCGAGTCGCATCTCGCGCGGGCCAACCCGGTCGCCGCGGCGCTGGCCGACGGTCGCGAGTTGTCCGCCATCCTCATCTTCACCGGCCCGGACGCCTACGTCTCGCCGCGCTGGTACGTCGATGCCCACGACACCAGCGTACCCACCTGGAACTACCAGTCCGTGCACGTGCGAGGGCGGGCGAGACTGGCGGGCGAGGGGTTTTCCGGCTGGTTGGATCGCCACCTGCATGCGCTGATTGATACCCATCAGCATCGGATCGATGGGGCGGCCTTCAACTGGGATCACCTGCCGCCGACGCAGATTGCGCGGATGCAGGCAGCAATCGTCGGCATCGAGGTGCACGCCGAGCGGGTCGAAGGAATCGAGAAGCTCAGCCAGAATAAGTCAGCCTCCGACCGACACGGCGTGATCGAGGGATTGCGGAAACGTCGTGAGCCCGAATGTGACGCCATGGCCGAGCTGATGCGCGATCGAGAGGGCAGAGCGGGCTGACTGGGTGCAGTCATGCCACGGACCCTCGCTGGCTCATGCGCTCTCGGATCAATCGGGGCAGTCGCCGGAGGAAACCCGCCAGCAGCCGCAGGTGCATCCAGATCAGTAGGCGGTTGTCGCGCCCGTAGCGAAAGTGCGAGACACCGTCGTCCTCGGGATCGAAGTACCGTACCGGCGCCTCGAGATTGATTGCGCGAACCCCCCGCCACGCCAGGCGCACCGCCGCCTCGGGGTCGAAGTCGAAGCGTCGCATCCAGCGCGTATCGCCCATGACGGCGACGAGATCGTCGATCGGGTAGACCCGCATGCCGAACAGCGAGTCCCCGATACCGGCCCAGAGCGTTTCCAGCTGGGCCCAGAAATTCGAGATCTTGCGCCCTTGCACCCTCAGTGTCGGGGCATCGTCGGCGAACACCGGGCGACCCAGGATCATCGCCTCGGGGTGCGCGTTCGCAGTAGCGATGAAGTCGGCCACTCGCGAGACGGGATGCTGGCCATCGGCATCCAGGGTGAGTGCGTGCGTGAAATGGTCGCTCTGTGCCGCGAGCAGACCGGTGAAGACGGCGGCGCCCTTGCCACGATTGGTTTCGTGGTGGAGGACCTTTACGGCGGGGATGCGGCTGGCGAGATCGGTAAGACGACGGCGGGTCGGCCCGTCACTGCCGTCATCGACGATCCAGACGGGCATGCCGCATTCGGCCGCCTCGGTGACGGTCGTCTCGATCCGGGCCCCGGGATTGAAGCAGGGGATGAGGATCAGCGGGACGAAGCCTCGGTTCGCGTTCATGCAACCTCAAGGGCCAGGCGGTAGACATCTTGCCAGGCCTGGGCCTGTCGACGTGGGTGGCCGTCGGAGGGGGGATGATCCGGCAATCGTTGGACGCTCAATAGAACCGGGACCCTGGGTGGTCGCCAGACGGGCGCCCCCTTGGCGAGTAGCGGCGAATCGTAGCGAAACAGGTAGGGGTGGATCGGAGCCTCGCTGCGCTGGGCGAGCATGAAAGCCGCCGGTTCGAAGGCGTCCACCCGGCCGCCCTGCGGTTCCCGGGTTCGCGAACTTTCAGGGAACAGCAGCACGTGGCAGCCCGAGCGGATGGCAGCGCGTCCCCCGAGCATCATTTCCACCGGGTTGTCGTTGGGGAGATAGCCTGCCAGACGCGCTGGCAGAGCCAGCAACGGGTTGCGCATCAGGCCGGCCCGCATCACGCAGACCACGTTCGGACAATGGGCGAGCACCACCAGGGCGTCCAGCAGCGAGGGATGATTCGCGATCACCACGCCGGGGGTGGCCCGGCGCAGGTGGTCGAGCTCGCCGGTGTCGAAGCGGCAGCCACCGATACCGATCAGCCAGCCGCGGTAGAGCCGCATGCCGAGATGGATGGCGTGCCTTGCCGCTGCTGGCCGTCGTTTGCTGGGCAGCATTGCCAGGACGGCCGCGAGTGGAAGCCATGCCAGCAGCAGGATGCCCAGCCCGCCGAACCCCAGGAGCAGGCCGGGCAGGCCCAGCAGCCGGCGCCAGGCGGGCTGCATCGGGCGATTGGCGGTCACAGTGGCACCCATGGCCCGTCATCCCGGATGGTCGGCTCGTCGCCTTCCCACGGTTGGCCGTCACGCGGTTGGCGAAGCGTCGCCTCGATTTCCACCAAGAGCTCGGACCGGCAGATGTCCGCCTGGAGAAACAGTATCGCCACCGGCGCCTCAAGCCCGATAGCCAGGCGATCGCGCACGGCTTCCAGGTCGCCCGGGTCGCGCAGATAGACACGCAACACTGTCCGGCGGTCGAATGCGAATGGCCGGGCGCGCCTGGGTTGACGAGTGTTGGCGGTGTCGAGGACCGCGACAAGGTTGGCGAGCGTTTCGTCCGTCTGTCCCCGGACGTCCCCGGGGTGCTGGCTGGCGTGCCCGACGATCGAGGCGGTGCCGGAGATGAACAACCAGTCGTGCACCACACCGTGGCCCATCGCGGCGCGGGCGAAAATGGGACTTTGCGGGCCGTAGTCAGAGGGGTAGTGGTAGGCACTGATCTGACGCGGATTCTCGATCGCAAGGCAAGGCGAGGCGGCGGCGAGGAAGATCAGCCTGCCTCGCTCCCCTGGCTGGCAGCCGAGGGCGCACGCTGCCGGCGAGCGGGTAGTCACCTCGTGCCCGGCCGAGTCGAAGGCCGCGGCCCGCCCCTGGTTGAACAGTCGATAGCGTTCCAGCCCCGTGCGTGGATCGATGGCGTTGATCCCCGGCAGATACTGCCAGACCCGCCACAGCTGCGGCGACGGCGAAGGATCGAGTGTCTCGAACAGCCGGCGATAGGCCGCCTCGGTGCCCGCCGCCAGGCCGTTGCCCTCGTCCAGCTCGATCACGCCGAAGCTGAAATCCGTGCTGCGTGCGAGGCATAGCCCGGCCTCTTGCCGGGTCTCGACGGTGGGTTCGACCCCAAATGCTTCGATGTCGGCTGCCCGATCCCCGCCTAGCCGCGTCAATGGAATAATGCCGAGGCAACCGGCGTGACGCCGCGTCTGTTGATCGGGCAGGCCGAGTGCGCCGAGGGGTGCGACGCGGTTGTCTCGTCGAGGGGCCCGGGTTGGGTCGGTGGAGGCCATCGATCGGTCAGGAGTCCGGGTTGACCGGCTGGACCTTGCGCCGGTGCGCCCGCCAGTCACGCAGGGAATGGCGCAGCCGGCTCAGCGAGCTGAAGTAATAGATCATCTTGAGCGTGGCGATCGAGCGCCAGATCGGTGTGCCGCGATAGATGTCGGCGGCCAGCAGCGAGATCAGCGCTTCCTTGACCCGGAAGATGTTGCGGGGCCCCATGAACAGGTCGCGCATGACCGGCTTGGTGATTCGGTAGATGAACCAGGAGAACGCCCTCGGCCCGTGGCGCACCTGGCGGTCGTAGGTTTTCAGGGCCTGTTTCGCCCGGGCAGGGTCACGCAGGGCCGTGTCGATGGCCTCGGCTCCGAAGGCGCCGCTTTGCATGGCCAGCATGACGCCGCTGGAGAACACCGGGTCGATGAACATGAAGGCGTCACCGACCAGCAGAAACCGATCCCCGTGGGTGCGGTCGGCCGCGTAGGAGAAGTTGCCGGTGGCCTGTACCTCCCGCACCAGCGAGGCCTCGGCGAGGCGTTGCCTCAAGTCCGGCACGGTCTCGATGTTGTCGAACAGGAACTGCTCCAGCGATCGCCCGCCGCGCGTTTTCATGTGGTAGGGCCAGGTGACCATGCCGACGCTGGTAACACCGTTCTTGAGCGGAATGAACCAGAACCAGCCGTGGTCGAACCAGAACAGCGTGATGTTGCCTTCTTCCTTGCCTGGATTGCGCTTGGCATCGCGGAAATGGCCGAACACCGCCGCGCTGTTGTGCTTGCGGCTGCGACGCTTCCAGCCATGCCGGTTGGCGAGGAAGGTGTCGCGCCCGGTGGCATCGGCGACAAAGGCACTGTGCCATTCCCGTCGTGTGCCGTCCTCGGTTTCCGTGGTCACGGTCACGTGATACTCGTTGCCCTGGTCGTCGTGGCGGGGCGAGTCGTGGAAATCGATGTCGACGACCTTCGTGCCCTCGACGGTGCGAGCCCCAAGACGTGCCGCGTTGCGGAACAGTATCCGGTCGAACTCGGCACGTTCGACCTCGTAGGCCTTGGGCATGGATTTATCCCAGGCCTCGCCGAAGTGGTAGGGCTGAACATGGTCATGGACCGGCGAAACGAATTCGGCACCCCACTTGTCGATCCCGATCTCGGCGATTTCGTCGGCGACCCCGAGAGTTTCGAACAGGTCGAGGTTCCCGGGCAGCAGTGACTCGCCGATATGAAAGCGGGGATGGTGTGCCTTTTCAGCGAGCACCACGGCATGGCCCTTGCGCGCGAGCAGCGAGGCCAGTGTCGACCCGCCTGGTCCGCCGCCGACGACGAACACGTCGCAGTAGTTGCCCGCGTCCGCAGCGACATCGTTCGGTCTGGGCGGATGGGTGTTCAGGGTCGTGTTCCTGTCGTCGTCGCGCAGGTTGCTGGGATCGGTATGGGGGCGTCCGGCCATCGGTTTTCCTTCGCTGAAGTCACTATCATTGCGCGCGGCCGCTGGGCGCACGCGCTGTCGAGGGCGGTATGATCGGTGTCCGGCCCCGGTGCGTCAACCGGCCCGAAGGCGGGTTACGGGAATGGTCGAAGAGCTCGCCCCGGCGGTCGGAGCGTCGTGGAGGGGGCGATCCGGTGGCTTAGGGGCTTGGCCCGGACCACATCATTCCTCGTATCGTCACGTTGGCCATTGATTCCGACCGGTCGCGATGGCCGGGTTCCGGGAAGGCGGCACGTTGCCATCATGAGTCGACGGCGATAGCGGCCGGACAAGGTGCCTGGGGCGCCTGACGGCATGCGCCTCGCGGGAATATGTCCCGGGGGTGGGTCGCGGAGCACCTCGCGGGCCGTCGGGTTCGGATGCCACCGCTTGGCGCAGGCTCGCGCGCGACCACCGTATTGAATGTGGCCGGGGGGCATGCGATAGTCCCGCGCACTTCGCCGGCCAACGTCAGTGGGAAAATCAGGTTGTGATCGGTACTAGGGAAACTCTGCACCAATATCCAACGTCTCTGCGGGGCTCGCCGGCTTGCCCGTCATCGGTGTTCCCGATCCTCGCCGGGCCCGGGATTATTTGGGAAACTCTGCACGAATGCCATACCGCTGAAGCGCGCCTTGATGACGAACAAGCCGGTAAGCCAGAGGCATTGGATATTCATGCAGAGCTTCCCTAAACAACGAAACGTGGTGGCAAGGGCTCCCGCTTCCCGGGTGCGGGCGGTGGCGCGGCGGCTGGCTTGTTGCTGGCTCATCAAGGCCCTGGGCACGACCGGGGTAATGGGCCTGTTCTTCGTCGCCTATTTCCGCCTGCTCGATCGCCCGGGTGTGCACGCCATCCTGATGCCGGAGACCGCGGTGGACCGGTGGGTGAGCTTTCAGCCGGCATTCGTCTACCTGTACGCCTCGCTTTGGTTGTACGTCTCGCTTGTGCCGGCTCTCATGCCGGATCGCCGCAGCCTGGTGCGCTATGGGATCGCGATCGGCCTGGTCTGCGTGGCCGGGCTGGCCGTGTTCTACGGCTTTCCCACCCGCATCGAGCGCGACCCGGGGCTTTGGGCGAACCAGCCTCAGTTCGCCTGGCTGAGCGCGGTCGACGGCAGTGGCAACGCATTCCCCTCGCTCCATGTCGCCAGTGCCGTGTTCAGTGCCTACTGGCTCGATCGAATCCAGCGGGCCTTGGCCATGCCGATGGGAATGCGCCTGTTGTCGGTCGCGTGGGCCGTGGGCATCGTTTACTCGACCTTGGCAATCGCCCAGCACGTCGCCTGGGATGTCGTGGGCGGCGTCGTGTTGGCGCTGGTCGGCGTGCTGGCGAGTGCCGGCTGGGTCGGGCGCGAAGCGCCGAGGGACGGGCTCGACGCCCAACCGTCCCGGCCCGGCGGGATTGGGCCGTGAACTCGCGAGCGCCCCTGCCGCGTCTGCGCATTCGCCACTACACCGCGACCAATGCCGCGGGTACCGGGAATGCGGCCCTGCTCCAGGCGTTGCGCCGCCGAGATGGCGGTCTGGCGCCCTGCGACTTTCTCGATATCGATCTCGACACATACGTCGGACGGGTCGGCGGCCTCGAGGAGATGTCTTGGCCGACAGACTGGTCGGCCTGGGACTGCCGCAATAACCGGCTTGCCTGGCTGGGGCTCGAGCAGGACGGCTTCCTCGATGCGGTCTCGGCTGCGGTCGGCCGGCACGGCCCCGCGCGCGTCGGGGTCGTGCTGGGAACCAGTACCTCGGGCATCCTGCACACCGAGCTGGCCTTCCGCGAGCGAGACTCCATGAGCGGCGCGCTGCCCAGTCCACTGTATTACGGCACGACCCACGAGTTGTCCTCCGCGCCTCGGTTCGTCCGCGAGCGACTGGGTCTGGCCGGTCCGACGTACACCGTCTCGACTGCCTGTTCGTCCAGCGGCAAGGTGTTCGCCAGCGCGCAGCGGCTGATCGCCAGCGGGCTGTGTGACGCCGTGATTGTCGGCGGGGTGGATTCGCTCTGCCTGACCACGATGTACGGTTTCGCCTCGCTCGAGCTCACCGCGCCCGGCCCCTGTCGCCCGGGCGATGTCGATCGTCACGGCATATCGATCGGGGAGGCGGCCGGTTTCGCGCTGGTCGAGGCGGATGCGGACGACGCCGACGACCTGTGCCTTTTTGGCGTCGGCGAAAGCGTCGACGCCCATCACATGTCCACTCCGCACCCCGAAGGCGCGGGTGCCGAGCGCGCAATGCACCGCGCCCTGGCGAACGCCCGGATGGATGCGAGGCAGGTCGACTACGTCAACCTGCACGGCACGGCCAGCCGCGTGAACGACGCCGCGGAGGACCACGCGCTCGAGTCAGTCTTCGGGGCGGGGCAGATGTGCTCGTCGACCAAGGGGTGGACCGGTCACACTCTGGGCGCCGCGGGCATCACGGAAATGGTGATCGGGGCGCTTGCGATCGAGGATGGCTTCGTTCCCGGCACATTGAACACCCGTCGTGTCGATCCGGCTTTCCGTGCCGACTACCGACTGGAGAACGGCGAGACGGGCCCGACGGTAGTGCTGTCCAACTCGTTCGGTTTCGGCGGCAACAACTGCAGCCTCCTGTTCGGCCGCAAGGAGGGCGTCGCGTGAGGGTTGCGATCGAAGGTATCGGTTTCGTCGGCGCTGGGTTCGCCGATTGGTGCGAGGCGGCCGGGGCCCTGCGCGCCGGGGAGGCCCCGGGTCACGTACCCTTGAGCGAGTTGGGTCGGTTTCTCAAGGCCGACCGCCTGCCGCGTACCGAGCGTCGTCGGGCCGGCAAGAGCGTTCGTCTTGCGATGACCGCTTGCTGGGAAGCTGTCGAGGCCTCAGGCCGGGACCCGGCCTGCTTGCCGATGGTGTTCGCCTCTTCGTCCGGCGATACCGAGGTGCTCTCCCATACCTGCGCCGCCTTGGCCGAACCTGAGCGCATGGTCTCGCCCACCCGCTTTCACAACTCGGTGCACAACGCCGCTTCCGGCTACTGGTCCATTGCCGTGGGCACCCGCGAGCCGGCCACGGCGATTGCCGCCCACGGCGATACGGCGGCGGCCGGCCTGCTCGAGGCGGCGATGCAAGTGACCACCGAGGCGCGACCGGTGTTGCTCGTGATCTACGACATCCCGTTCCCCGAGCCGATGTGCCAGGCCGAGCCGATCAGCGAGCCGTTGGCCGTCGCCCTGGTGCTCGGCCCCGCCACTACGGAAACGACCGCCAGGGTAGGTGTCTCGCTTGAGGCCCCCGAACCTGGCAGTCGCATGCGATCGGCGGCGTGGCAGCCCCTCTGCGAGGGCGTGCCGGCGGGTCGCGCGTTGCCGTTGCTTGAGGCCATCGCGCTGGGCGTGCCTAGTGATCTGGTCCTCTCGACCGACGGTGGCCCGTCGTTGCGCCTCGACTACCAGCCCGGAAAACGGGGAGAAACGTGATGGCCGATTCGGCCCATTCGAGACGTCTGGCCCTGGTCACCGGTGCGAGCGGCGCGATCGGGGCTGCGATCGCCTGGCGGCTGGCAGCGGACGGTTGCGAGCTGCTGCTGCATGCCAACCGCCGGGTCGAGCGGGTGCAGGCCCTCGCCGAGGCACTCGAGTCGGCCGGCCATGCCGCGCGTCCGGTTGTCTTCGACGTTACCGATCCCGCGGCGGTCGAACGCGTGATCGAGCCGATCGTCAGCACGCGGCCGATCCAGGTGCTCGTGAACAATGCCGGCGTGCATGACGACGGGCCGCTGGCCGGGCTGTCGGCGGCGCGCTGGCGCGCGGTTATCGACGTCTCGCTCAACGGCTTTCATCACGTTACGCAACCGGTGCTGTTGCCCATGATTCGCAGTCGCTGGGGGCGGGTGATCAATATCGCGTCGGTGAGTGGTCTGATCGGCAACCGGGGCCAGACCAACTACTCCGCGGCCAAGGCCGGGCTGATCGGGGCCACCCGGGCCCTCTCACGCGAGGTGGCCTCACGCGGGGTCTTGGTGAACGCTGTCGCTCCGGGGCTGATCGAGACCGAGATGAGCCGGGGATCGGCGGCGGCCGACGAGATCAAGGGGCACGTTCCCATGAAGCGTGCAGGCCGACCCGAAGAAGTCGCGGCTGTGGTGGGATTTCTGGCCAGCGACCAATCCGCCTACGTCACCGGCCAGGTCATCGCCGTTGACGGCGGCATGACCTGAGATCTCGATGACGTCGCCTTCCGTCGCGGCTGCGCGTTGCCCGGTGATGCTGAGCTTCGACGACGGCCCACGACCGGGATACACCGACCGGGTACTCGATGTGCTTGGCGCCACCCGCAACGATACCGGAGCGCCCCTGCGCGCCGGTTTTTTCACCCTCGCAGACAACCCGCGCGGATTTCTCCGCCAGCGGCGGCTGTTTGCTCCTTACGAGTTGTGGACTGCAAAGGGAAGCATGCGCCGTTACCCGGAACTGACGCGGCGCATCGTCGCGGAGGGGCACTGGCTGGGTAATCACGGCGCCGAGCATTTCTGGCCCCGCTGGCCGAGGTTTCGCGACGTCGAGGGCGTCTCTCGAATGCGGCACGGGTGGGAGACGGTCGCCGATGACGTCGTACCCGTCTGGCGCGCGCAGCCGATATGGCCGGCACGGGCACCGTACCTGGTACGCAGCGCGGCCTGGCGCCGGGCTATCGACCTTGCGGGGTATCGAGACGTCGGGGGTATTACGACCGGCGACGCCGTACCCTACGCCAACCGTGACAGCGTCCAACGTCACCTCCTCGACAAACTGGCACGCCACGAGAGGCTTGCGGGCGAGCCCGCCTTGGCCGCGCCCGTGATCCTGATCTTCCATGACATCCGGGAGGTAACGGCGGCCCATCTGGGCGACTGGCTGGAGGCCTTGCGAGCCACCGGCCATCCGTTGCGGGATTTTGACCCGCGTCCGGCGAGCTCATAGCCTCGGTCGGTATCGGCTCAGGCCTCGGGGGCGAGCCAGACCGAGGCACGACCCTCAATCAACGTGGCCTCTTGGCGACGGCCATCACCCTTGCAAGCCGAATCGTCGGTGATTGCCCGATCCGAGCCGTCGGCCTGCCGGGCGACCGAGAAGGCGTATCGAGCCATGCCCCCGGCGATCACCTCGCAGTGGACGCTGATGATCAGTGGCTCCTCGATCGAGTCCAGCCGGGGTGTCGACCACCGGACGTCGTTGAGTCGCGTGATCATTCCCTGACGGAACGCGGCCTTGCCATCGCCGCTCAACGCCACGGACAGTGCCATGTGCAGCGCCATCGCCTGGCCGGCCATTTCCATGCCGGCGTGGACGGAGAGCCGACCGTCGCGTCGCAGCGGGTTGTCCGGACGGCGGTGGGCGGTGGTGCGGCAGACGATGCGCTCGGCGTCGCAGGCGATCACCTGCTCGATCTGGCAGACGCCGCCGGCATGCGGCAGGGCCTCGCAGAGGGCCTGGGCGGAAAGGGCCTGGGCGGAAAGGGCGGTGGGCAAGCGCGTCATGGCGAACTCTCCCGGCCGGGGGGC
Organism: Halothiobacillaceae bacterium; assembly: GCA_016938615.1. Taxonomy (GTDB): domain Bacteria; phylum Pseudomonadota; class Gammaproteobacteria; order Halothiobacillales; family Halothiobacillaceae; genus Guyparkeria. The sequence continues at coordinate 29,487 of JAFGUH010000264.1, forward strand.
ATTGCGCCGGATGGGGGTGACGACCCGCGGGATGACGGGTCGCGAGCAAAGGTTGCGGCAAGCAGGAAAGCCGCCAGCGCGCCCGGCGCGACCACCGCGCCGATTGCCTGCAGGATCGGGACAGCGGAGAGCGAAAGCACGCCGAAGGCGCTTACCGTGGTCGCGGTGGCGAGGGTCAGCGAGGCGAGCGTGCGCGCGTCCATCGGCTCGTCACGCCCCCCTGGCTGGAAGAACAGCGCGTAATTGGAACCCACCGCCACGGTGAGCAACAGGCCGATCAGATGCAGCAGGGTCAGACCGCCGCCGACCAGACGATGCCCGGCCAGCACGAGCAGGATCGCGATCGCGATCGGCAACAGGGTGCGCAACGTGCGTCGCGGCGAACGCTGAACGGCGAACAGGAGCAGCACGATGGCCCCCGCGCCGATCAAGGCGACCGTGAGCGTGGTCTGGAGGTAATGGCGGTACAGCCGGTTGGACTCGCCCAGCATGTCGACCAGGGTGGCCGAGTCGACGGGGGCGATCGCCTTGCGAACGGCCGCCGCGTCGATCGGCTGCTCCGTGTCGGTCTCCTTCAGCGTGACCATCGCCAACTGGCCTTCGCGCGGGTCCGACGGCAACTGGCCGGCGACAGCGAGCCACAAGGGGGTGCCCCGCAACGTTTCCAGATCGATCGGATCGGCGGCGCGTTGTCGTTCGACGTCCTCGACGAATCCGTCGAGTCGGTCTGTCGAAACCGGCAGGTCGGTCAGGGCGACCTCGAGCCGTGCCCGGAGGGTGTCGGCCGTCGGCAGGGCGGCCTGGCGAGCACGCTGGGTGGCGGTGGAGGGGAGCAGGTCCGTCGGCGTGTGAAAGCCCGCCACGATCCCGTTCTCGACCAGTCGATCGAGGATGGGCGTCAGCCGTTCGGTGCGTTGCAAGGCCGTTTCCCGGTCCGCCCCCTTGACCACGATCAGGTAGCGAGGGCTCGCCGACCCCAAGTCCTCGCGCAGGCGGGTCTCGGCGGCCTCCAGTGCGGGATCGATAGGGACCAGACCCGAAAGCGTCCCGCGCCAGAGGCCATCATGACCCGCCACGACGATCAGCAATGCCACCGCACCGGCCAGCAAGGCGGGAACCCGCAATCGGCGCAGGCCGTGCAGCACCGGGGCGAGGCGTTCGCCGAAGCCGGCGATGTCGCCCCGCGGCAGACGGCTGCCCACCAGCGGCAGGATGTATCGCGTGACCAGCGCGGCCGTGACCAGGCCGGTCATGGCGTAGGTCCCGATCTGCATCAGGCCCGGAAAGCCGGAGAACAGCAGGGCGGCGAAGCCGATCAGGGAGGTCATCAGCCCCAGGCGAATCGTCGGCCAGTAGTGACGCACCCAATGTCGCTGGACGACGTCCGCCTGATCGAGCTGACGCGACTGGACGAAGAAGTAGATGCTGTAGTCGATCGCCTCGCCCATCAACGCGGTGCCAAACCCGATGGTGATGCCGTGAACCTGGTCGAAGCCCAGCGAGACGGCCGCAATCCCGATGACCACACCGCTGGCGACCGGCAACAGGCCGGCGAGCAATACGCGGATGCTGCGGTAGGCGGCCAGGAGCACCAAGGTCACCAGCAGCAGGCTCGCGGCCGAAAAGCCGGTGACCTCGCTTCGAATGGTGTCGCGGGCGGCAATGGCGAAGGCCGGCGAGCCGGCCACGGTCAGTCGCAGGGTCTGCCCAAGCTCGGTTTTGATGTCCTCAAATGTGGCGTGGATGCGATCGTTCGCGCGTGCCAAAGCGTCGGTGTCCGCACCGCTTGCTGCCGCCTGGGCGATCAGCAGGGTGCGTTCGCCGTTTGTGGAGGCCCATACGCCGCAGCATCGTGACGGTCCGTCGTCATCGTCGAGCAGTTGAAGCATCTCGCCGGTCGGGTCTCGCGGGAACAGGTCGGCCATCATGTCGCCCCAGGGCGAGTTGAGACGCTGTATCGATGCCCCGATCGCCGTGGTCAGACCCTCGCGGCTGAAATGCGCGGTATCGACGGCTGGGCTCAGCAGGTAGCGGTGGGCGAACAGGTGCTGCCGGGCGCGTTCGAGGTCCTCGCTTCCACCGTTCTGTACCGTCGCGAACCCCGGCTCGTCGCGAAGACGCATCTTCAACGCCTCGCTCGCCGCCGCTCGTCCGTCGGCGGTGCCGCCCTCGATGCCGATCAGGAAGGTGCGCGAGATGCCGCCTTGCTGGAGTTGCTCGACCAACAGCCGTTGTGCCTCGGTCGGTGTCGCCGGCAGGAAAGCCGACATGTCGGCGGTGAACCGGGTCTGGCCAATGATCGCGACCGCAAGAGCCAGGGTTCCGATCCAGAGTGCCAGCGCCAGGAAGGAACGGCGGCGCGGGCTCATGGCGTGTCGGTGGGGTGAGAGATGCGCATCACGTTTGCGTTGCCGTTGTCACGCTCGATCGTGAGTCGATCCACCAGGGCGACATCATCCACGAGCCGACCGCGGACCGTGATGCGGTCGAGGTGCGCGGCGAGGGGATCGCTGCGTGGGACGAGTTCGAGCCCCCATTCCTGCTCGCCGAACGATCGGAAGGTCATTTCGTAGTCCGCTCCCAGGCGTTCGATCTGGCCGTTGAGTACCGCCCGCAAGCTGGTCGCCACGGCGGCAAGTTCGGGCGACTCGGCCAGGTTTAAGCGCCGGGTGCGGCCGTCCGCCTGAAGTATCAGCTCGTCGCCATCGAGTGTGAGGGTCTGCCGTGTAGGCGCGATCTGTTCCTGGACCAAGTGATCCGGCGGACGGTAGCTAAGGTGACCGCGTGACTCGAGGGGGGCGTCCAGCATGTCGAGGTATCGCGTCTGCTGGTATTCAGCGTGGGAGGGACCCCGCGCGGCGAGCGCTTGTGCAAGTCTCTCGATGGACAGTTCCTGCGCCGCCTCGGCCAGCGGCGAGAACAGGAGGCTTGCCAGGGCACAAGCGAGCAGGGGAAAGGGCAGGGCGAGGTATCGCATCAGCTGTTCTCGCGGTCGGAATGGGAATCGCGCGGCGATCCCTTGGCCCAGAAGTCGAAGAAATTGAACCAGTTGTCGGGGTGTTCTCGAACCAGGATCTCGAGTCGCTCGACATAATGGTCCATCGCCTCGGCGATTGCGCGGCGACGATCCGATCTGGTTACGCCGCGAAAGTCGGCGATTGGTTCGAAAAGCACCCGGTAACGGTTCCCGCCAAGATAGATGCCGGCCATGAACAGCACTCGTTGGCGAAGCAGGGCAGCCATGCGAAACGGTCCCTCGGCAAAGGTCGCCGGGTGGCCGAGAAAATCGCGTTCGGTCATCGGATCACTGGCGAGGCTGCGGTCGGCGAGCATTCCGACGAGATGACCCCGATGGAGTCGTCGATCGGCCTCGATCATGGAGTCAATCCGACCCAGCTCGATGATGTCGGCGGCGCGTTGCGGGTTGATCGCATCAAGAACGCGCTGGATGTTCCGCGCATTTTCCGGGTACATCATCATGGTGATGGGTAACTGTCGTTCCGACCAGCCGGCTGCCCGGAGGGCATCGAAACTGCCGATATGCGCGCCGACCAGGATGGCGGGCTCCGGGGGCTCGAAATGCTCGCGTCCCTCGACCTCGACATCGAAGGCATTGACGCGGTCATTCAGGAGGTAGACGCGATCGTGGATGGTGCTCGCGAAGTGGTGGATGTGCCAGAACGCCTCGCCCAGGCCCGCACGTCGACCGCGGACCCGTTCGAAAAAAGCGCGGCTCGAGCGGCGTGCCTCGGGCACGAAGCACAGGAAATAGAGGCTAATCGGCAGTAACAGCGGGCGCGTGAGGCGCCGGCCCAGTCGGAGCGACAGGAACGCCATCAACCGCATGAGCCAAGCGTGTCCACGCTCCCCGCGTGCCTGCCAACGGGCGTCTGCGCGTTGGGTGCCCGGTTGCTCGGTCATGATTCGTCTCCCGGCATCGCCGACGTGCATGATGCCGCATCGATGAGCAGTTCCATCACGATGCGCGGTTCGTGGCCGTCCGCGTGAGAAACCGTCAACCGGGTCCGACCCCGTGGCGCAGTCTCGGAGGTCAGGACGAGCGGGACCCCCGGGCGGGCCGGCGAGGGAAACTTTGCTTGCCGGATTGCACCAGGAGCGGCCGGCGACCCCAACTGGGTCTGAAACGAGGTCACGGCCCAGTCGACCATCAGGGCGCCGGGGAGCAACGGGTCCCCGGGAAAGTGACCGGCAAACACCGGGTCCGCGGCGTCCGGTGTCCAGTGGGCCAGTATCCGTCGCGTCTCCGAAAGCGTCATGTCGATGGCTCCGTGCCGGGCGGCGTCGATACGTCGCCGATCAGGCGGAGCAGGCTCTCGTGCGTGACCTTGCCGGTGGCATTAACCGGCAGATGGTCGACCAGCAACAGCGGGCGAGGCAGGAACACGGGGTCCACCTGGGCGCGCAATGCCTCGCGCAGCCGCTCGGTCGAGAGGCCGGGGGCGCATACCACCGCCGCGAGTCGTTGCGTGCCCCGGCGGTCGGCGGTTCGACCGGGGTGGAAGAACCGTCCGTCGACCACGCCGTCGATCGCGAGCAGTTTGGCGTTCAGGAATTCGATCGAACTGCGTTTACCGGCGATGTTGACCTGATTGCCCCGTCGTCCATGCAGACGAAAGTGTCCCGGGTCGATCGGCTCGATTCGGTCGGCGAGTGGCGTCGGCTCCTCAAGATGCCCCCCTTGAGCGATGGTTTTCTCGCCCGACTGGCGCAGCTCGATTCCCCGCATCAGTGACCATTGGTCGTTCTTGCAGGGCCGGCGCACGGCGATCTGTCCGGTCTCCGTCGATCCATAGATTTCCTGTAGCACCCCGCCAAGGCGCGACTCGGCCTCCCGGGCAAGCGCCGGGTCGAGGGGCGCGGTGGCACAGAGGATGCGTTCGCAGCGAGGAAGCGTGATTTCTGCCGCCAGCAGGTGCTGCAGGTGATAGGGCGTGGTCACCAGCGCGCGGGGCGTCGGCAACCGGGCCAGGCCATCGGCAATGTCGCTGGGAAAGAACGGCTGATCGGTCGAGAGGACCGCATCGCCACACAGGGCGGCGAGTACGAGTGACTCGAATCCGTACATGTGCTGGGAGGGGACGGTTCCCAGCAGGTGGAGCGGGGGGTTATCGAGCTCCGCCTCCGCCGCCAGTGCTCGGGCCGCGTTACGGGCGTTGGCGACCAGCCGACCCCAGGTCTTGTCGTGGCCGCTGGGCGTGCCCGTGCTGCCGGAGGTGAATACCCGGGCGACGATGGCGTCCTCCCGCAATAGGGGCATCGCGGTCTTGACGTGGCGCGGTGCGCTCGCAACGGGCGAGCGGATCGCGACCCTCGGAATGGATTCGTCGATCGAAACATCGAGGGTGGCATCGCTGCCGTGGAGGATCACGGTCCGGGGGTAGCGGGCGCCGAGATCGTTGATCGCCCCCGGCGTGTGTGTCGATGGCATCAGGTTCATCTGACCCCCGAGCATCCCCGCGAGCAGGCCCACCACGAAATCGTCACGTCGCGTGGCGAGGTTGATCAAGTAACGGGGCGTCCGAGCTCGGGCGCGGAGTCGGTCGGACAGCGCCTGGGCGCTGTCGAGCAGGTCGCCGGCCGTCCAGGCGCGGTCCGGCGACCAAAGGATGACCCGTTCTAGGTCCCCCTCGCCGAACAGTGCCAACCGACGCGGAGACTTGCCCATGCGGCTCATTCCCTGTCGCCCGTGAGCCGCAACATGTGGCGTCGGTAAGCCTGGATAGCTGCGATCGGACCGCTGCATTCCTCGCGGGGCAATACCTGCAATCGCACGAGGTATTCGACAACGAAGAGGGTCGCGACAAGAGGGAGTGTTGCGTACATGGCATAGACCGTCCACAGCGAGGGGCCGAATGCGATCATCAGACCGATCGACATCGCGCCGTTGGCTACGAAGAACAGGCCCCAAGCCCAGGTGATACGCCGGGTGTAGTGACGCAGGGAGGGAGACAGTTGGTCGTGTACCTGGGCGGCTAGGCGGGTGCAGACGGGTTCGTGGCCAGCACGCAGGCTGCCGAGAAACAGCCCGGCAAGCGCGAGGTGAACGGCAAGGTGCTGGCTGAGGTAGTACAGGGGGAGTCTGTCGCCGATCAGCATGGCGAGGACCGGCGCCACGGCCCCCGCGAGTGCGGCGAGGAGGACGGTGCGGCGGGTGTCCAGTCGCGGCGCTATCGACAGAATCACGATGCCCGCGAGCGGGAGCAGCGCGAGCAGGACCAGGGCGAACTCGGGGTCAGGTCGACCACTCAACCACTGGGCGAGGCCAAGGTTTGCCAGCATCAGGGCGCCGATCAGCCAGCGCCTGACCTTGAACCGCCCTGTTGTGGCGCTTACTTGGTGCGATGCTCGGCGATGAATCGGCATAGACTGCGCAGCGAGGCAAATATCTGTTCGTTACGCTCGTCGTCCGAGCGCAGGTTCAGCCCGTAACGTTTGGAGACAACGAGCGCGATTTCCAGCACGTCGATGGAATCGAGCCCGAGTCCGTCGCCGAAAAGCGGGGCGTCCGGGTCGATCTCCGCAGGGGATTCGTCGAGGTTGAGCGCGTCGACGAGGTGCGCGGCCACTTCCGGTATAAGGGCGTCGGTCTTGGTGTCGATGGTGTCTGTCATGAGTATGGGTCGTTGGTGGATGCGAAACCATGGGCTATGCGGTATCAGTCGTCGTCCGCCCTGGAGAATGCCAGAACCGCGTTGCTGCCGCCGAAGGCGAACGAATTCGATAGGGCCGCTACTATACCGGGAACCTCGCGCGCCCGGTCTCTAATGTGATCGACGCCCGCGCAGGCAGGGTCGATCACGTCCAGGTGGGCCGTCGGCGGCAACGACCGTCGTTGCAAGGCCATCACGGTGATCGCCGCTTCGATTGCGCCGGTGGCGCCCATTGCATGCCCGTGGGCTGCCTTGGTGGCACTGACCGGCAACCGGGCGGCTCTTTGTGTACCGAAGACGCTGCGCAGTGCATCGATCTCGATCGCGTCTCCTTCGGTGGTCGCGGTGCCGTGAGCGTTCACGTAGCCGATCGCGTCGTGTGGCAACCTCGCGTCGGCCAAGGCCTTCTCGATGGCGCGGACCTGCCCGTGTTTCTGCGGCCGAACCACGTGGTTCGCATCGTTAGACGCCCCGAATCCGCAGAGTTCGGCGAGAATGGGGGCGCCGCGCGATCGGGCCCGATCCATCGATTCCAGCACCAGGCACGCCGCACCCTCCGCGAGTACGAGGCCCCGACGCTCTGGGTGGAACGGCCGACAAGCGAGGTGCGCGTTCTCGTCGTCGCCGGGGGCGAGCATGTGCATGGCATCCCAGGCACGCAAAACGCCCAGGGCCAATGGCAGGTCCGAGCCGCCGGCGAGCATCAGGTCCATGTGCCCGTCCCGGATGCGCTCGTAGGCGTCGCCGATCGCGATCGCGGCCGAGGCGCAGGCGACGCTGTGGGTCACGGCCTGTCCGCCAAGGCCGTAGCGGATACCGAGCTGGGCAGAGGCGGCATTGTTCATGCCCATCACCACGGACATCGGTGAAAGACGTTGCCGCCCCTCTTTCCAGAAAGCGCGGTAGCCGTTCTCGAAGGTGTTTATGCCGCCCAGTCCAGTTCCCCAGTTGACACCCGCACGGGGGTCAACGCTGGTTGGCGCGGGAAGGGCAGCGTGGGCCCAGGCCTCGTCGGCGGCGAGCAGGGCGAGTCGCGCGAACGGATCGGTGGCGCGGCACAGCGCCTTGCCGAGTCGCGCCTCGAAATCGATCGGATCGAAAAAGACCGCCGGGGTGCGGCCACCGAGGCCGGCATCGCCATAGTCGAAGGGGCGTACGCTCGACTGACCGGCGAGCAAGCGGTCCATCAACGCGTTGGTGTCGCCGCCGAACGGGTCGAGTATCGACAGTCCGGTTACCGCCACACGCGTGCGACTGCGCGGGTCACGCATCGTCGGGAAGATGCCCGCGAAGGATATCGATCAAATCTTGTACCGTTTCTGGCGTGCCAACGTCATTGCCAAGCTCGATGTTCATTCTTTCCTCGAGCGAAAAGATCAATTCCAGCAAGGTGAACGAGTCGATGCCAAGCTCGTCCAGCCGACGCTCTGGCGTGACCGAGGCCGGGTCGATGTCGGTATTTTCGGCGATGCCCGTCCGGATGATCTCGAGTGCCTGCATGCGTGTCCTTCCTGTGGTGATGATAATCCGTTACGTAAAGGAAACCCTGCCGGAATGGCCCGCCCGCACGCCGGCGCGGGCGTTCTGAACGAGCCTTGCCCATCCGGGCCGCCCGAATCTCGGTGTCGGGGCCCGCTCCAAGGAGCCGTGTACATCCGCCGATGCGGCCGCGTCTCCACCGTTCGCCATTGGTCCTTAAGCACCGTGACAAGGGGGACAGGCGCGCCGGGGACGCGTCCGGGCGCACCGCGACACGCGGTGTGTCATCCAACTCGTTCAGCGCCGAGTCTTCGCGGCTACGCAAAACCACCGTTGTCAACCCGGGACACTGCCTCGTGGATTGCGGGCAACCCGCGAGGCAGAGGCACAACCGAATCCTACAGACCTTCCCTCGGGAGCGGGTGAGCGGATATAAAAAAAGACACCCGGAGGTGCCTGTTTTTGCCTGATTGATGGCGGAGGGTCAGGGATTCGAACCCTGGAAGGGCTATTAACCCTTGCCGGTTTTCAAGACCGGTGCATTCAACCGCTCTGCC
>JAFGUH010000265.1 GCA_016938615.1 Halothiobacillaceae bacterium
ACCACGCTCGAGGGCGAGGGCCTGCAGCACAACGACGGTCACAACATCATGATGTTCTCCGCCGTGCCGAGCTGCCGTGTCTATGATCCGACCTACGGCTACGAGATGGCCATCATCATTCGCGATGGCCTCAAGGCGATGGTCGAGGAAAAGCAGGACTGCTACTACTACATCACCGCGATGAACGAGAACTACTCGCACCCGGCCATGCCCGAGGACGTCGAGGAAGGGGTTCTCAAGGGCGCCTACCTGCTGCGCGAGAGCAAGAAGAAGCTCAAGAACCGCGTTCAGTTGATGGGCTCCGGCACCATCCTGCGTGAAGCCGAGACCGCCGCCAGGATGCTCGAGGACGAGTGGAAAGTGGCCGCCGACGTCTGGTCGGCCACGAGCTTCACCGAACTGGCCCGCGAAGGCCAGGCCTGCGAGCGGTACAATCGCCTGCATCCGGACGCCGAGCCGAAAAAGGCCTACATCACCGCCGCGCTGGATAAGCGTAGCGGTCCGGTCATCGCGGCGACCGACTACATCCAGGCCTACCCCGACCAGATCCGTCGGTTCGTGCCCCGACCGTTCACGACCCTGGGCACCGATGGCTATGGCCGGTCGGACACCCGAGCCGCGCTGCGCCGCTTCTTCGAGGTCGATGCCGCGCATATCGTGGTCGCCGCGCTCAAGTCGCTGGCCGACGACGGCGCCATTCCGGCGACCAAGGTGACCGAGGCAATCAAGACATACGGCATCGATCCGGATTGCGCCCCCCCGATCGAACGCTGAGACCCGCCGGTTTGCCCCGGTCCATCGCGAGTCGATGGCCGGGCGACGGCCCCATTCGATCTGACGTCCGCTGTGACGCGGACGCGCATGCAACCTTCATGGAGACAGGCTGATGGCCACCAAGTCGATCACCCTCCCCGACATCGGAAACTACGACAACACGCCCGTCATCGAGGTGCTGGTCTCGCCCGGTGATCGGGTCGAAAAAGAAGACTCGCTGATCACGCTGGAATCCGACAAGGCCACGATGGAGATCCCGTCCCCCTACTCGGGCGAGATCAAGAAAGTGCTGGTCAAGGTCGAGGACACCCTCAAGCAGGGCGATCTGATCGCCGAGATCGAGGCCGACGAAGAAGAGGCTGACGAGCCGGCGGAAGAGGACAAGCCGCAAGAGGCCGCCGAAGAACCGGCAGACCAGACCGCAGATCAAACCGACGCCCAGCAGCCGAGCGAAGAAGACCCGGAACCGGCGCCGGCCCCGTCGAAAGCCAACGAACCCGCCCCGCCTGCAAACGATCCCCCGACGCCGATCAACCGGCAGAGCGCCGGTGCCAAATCGCACGCCAGCCCGTCGGTACGCCTGTTCGCCCGCAAGCTGGGCGTGGACCTGTCCACCGTCACCGGCACCGGTCCCAAGGGGCGCATCCAGCAGGAAGACGTCGAGGGCGCGATCAAGAAGGTCATGGAAGGCGCGGGCAAGGGTGCCGCCGGTGGCGCAGGCATCCCTCCGCTGCCGGAAATCGATTTCTCCCAGTTCGGCGAAATCGAGGAGCGTCCGCTCTCGCGCATCAAGAAGCTCTCCGGCAAGCATCTGTCGACTGCGTGGCTCAACATCCCGCACGTCACGCAGTTCGACGAGACCGACATCACCGAGCTCGAGGCCTTCCGCAAATCGCTCAAACCGCGCGCCGAGAAGGCTGGCATCAAGATGACCCCGCTGGTCTTCGTCCTCAAGGCGCTGGCGCATGTACTGCGCGAGTTCCCGAACATGAACGCCTCGCTCGCCCCCGACGGCGAGAACCTTATCGTCAAGAAGTACATCAACCTCGGCGTGGCCGTGGACACCCCGAAAGGCCTCGTGGTGCCGGTGGTACGCGACGTCGACAAGAAGGGTATCTTCGAGCTCTCAGAGGAGCTGATGGAAATCTCCGCCCGCGCCCGTGACGGCAAGCTGACCGGGGCGGATCTGTCCGGCGGGACTTTCTCCGTTTCCAGCCTCGGCGGCATCGGCGGCACACAGTTCACCCCGATCGTCAACGGACCGGAAGTCGGCATTCTCGGCGTCTCCAAGGCCAGCATGCAGCCGGTGTGGAACGGTTCGGAATTCGTACCTCGCCTGATGCTGCCGCTGGCGCTGTCCTACGATCACCGCGTCATCGATGGCGCCGAGGGCGCGCGGTTCATGACCACGCTCTCGCGCACGCTCACCGATCTTCGCGAACTGATGCTGTAAGGAGCGCCGGATGACCATCGAAACCATCAATCTGCCGGACATCGGCAACGCTGACGAAGTCGAGATCATCGAGGTGCTGGTCGCCGCGGGCGATACGATCGAGGCCGAGGACTCGTTGATCACGCTCGAAACCGACAAGGCAACCATGGAGATCCCGGCCCCGGCTGCCGGAACGATCACCGAAATGCTGGTTGGCGTGGGCGACAAGGTCAGCACCGGCAAGCCGATTGCGAAATACGAGCCAGTCGCTGGCGGCGATCAAGGCGACTCCTCTGACGCACCGACCGAACAGACGCCTCCCGACGCAACCGCTGAGGAGGCACCTGCCGAGAAAAGCGAGTCATCCGCCTCGGCGCATGCTGCCGCTGCGGCCACGGATGAAAAGGCCGATGTCGACTGCGACATCTGCGTGTTGGGCTCCGGCCCGGGCGGTTACACTGCCGCCTTCCGCGCGGCGGATCTCGGCAAGAAAGTCGTGTTGATCGAACGCTTCCCCGTCATTGGCGGGGTGTGCCTCAACGTCGGGTGTATCCCGTCGAAGGCCTTGCTGCATGTCTCCGAGGTACTGAACGAGACCCGCTCGATGGGCGATCACGGCGTGACCTTCGCCGAGCCGACGATCGATCTCGACAAGCTGCGCGGCTTCAAGGACAGCACCATCAAGAAGCTCACTGGTGGCCTCGAGGCGCTGGCCAAGCACCGCAAGGTCGAGATCGTGCGCGGCTTTGGCCGCTTCGTGGACCCCCACCATGTCAAAGTGGTGTCCCAGGACGGTGAAGAAACCCTGGTGCGTTTCGATCATTCCATCATCGCCGCGGGCTCGCAGCCGGTGGAGTTGCCGTTCATCCCGCACGACGACCCGCGCGTGATGGATTCCACCGACGCGCTCGAACTCGAGGAAATCCCGGGCAAGATGCTGGTCATCGGCGGCGGCATCATCGGCCTGGAAATGGCCCAGGTCTATCATTCGCTTGGCGCAGACATCTCGATCGTCGAGCTGGCCGACACGATCATCCCGGGGGCCGACAAGGACCTGACGCGTCCGCTGCTGAAGATCCTCAAGACGCGTTACCAGGATATTTTCCTCGGCGCGAAGGTCACAAATGTCGAGGCCAAGAAGGACGGCCTGCACGTCACCTTCGAAGGCAAGAAGACGCCGGAAACCGCTGTTTTCGATCGGATTCTGGTGGCCGTCGGGCGCTCTCCGAACGGCAAGAAAATCGATGCCGAAAAGGCCGGTATCTCGGTGGACGAGCGTGGCTTCATCGCCGTCGACGAACGTCAGCGGACCAACGTCAAGCACATTCACGCCATCGGCGACGTCGTGGGCCAGCCGATGCTGGCCCACAAGGCGGTACACGAAGGCAAGGTCGCCGCGGAAGTGATCTGCGGGCTGCCGTCGGCGTTCACGCCGATGGGCATTCCGAGCGTTGCCTACACCGACCCGGAAATCGCATGGGCCGGCAAGACCGAAGATGAACTCAAGGCCGAGGGTGTCGACTACGAGAAAGGCGCCTTCCCCTGGGCGGCTTCCGGGCGCTCGCTCAGCCTCGGCCGCGACGAGGGTCTGACCAAGGCCCTGTTCTGCAAGGAGACGCACCGCCTCCTCGGTGCCGGCATCGTGGGGCCGAACGCCGGCGAGCTGATCGCGGAGGCCATGTTGGCCATCGAGATGGGCGCGGACATGACCGATATTGGCCTGACGATTCACCCCCACCCCACCCTGTCGGAGACGCTCGGTTTTGCCGCCGAGATGGCCGAGGGCACGATCACGGACCTGATGCCGCCAAAGAAGCGCTGATCGCGACGCGATCAAGGGAGGATTCGAGTGGAATACCTGCTGTTCGCCATTCTCGGCATGGTCGGCGGGCTTGCCGCCGGCCTGCTCGGGATTGGCGGCGGGCTGATCATGGTGCCCGTCCTGCTGATGATATTCCCGACCATTGGCATCACCGGCACTCACCTTGTCCACATCGCGATCGGGACGTCGCTCGCGGCCATCGTGTTCGCCTCGATTACGTCGGTCTACAGTCATCACCGTCACGGCGGTGTGCTTTGGGACTTGTTCGCGCGGTTCGCCCCGGGGATGGTGGTCGGTGCCGTGCTGGGTTCCACCGTGGCCCACTACCTGCCCGGCAACGTGCTCAAGCTGGTCTTCGGCGTGCTGGAAATCGCCGTAGCGCTGCAGATGGCCTTTGGCCGCAGGCCACCGGCGAGTCGCCAATTGCCGGGCATCGTTCCCTTAAGCGGTGTGTCGACGACCTTCGGGGCGATCGCCTCGATCATGGGAATGGGCGGTGGCGCCATGACCACGCCGTTTTTCCTCTACTGCAACGTCACCGCCCGCAACGCGATTGCCACCAGTGCCTCCCTCGGCCTTCCTACCGCCTTCTTCGGGGCGGCAGGTTACGTGGTGAGTGGCTGGTCGAACGCCGCCCTGCCCACTCTGAGCGCAGGCTACGTCTACCTGCCCGCGCTGGCGGGCATCGCCGTCTTCTCGGTCCTCTTCGCCCCCATCGGGGCGAAACTCGCCCAATTGCTCCCGGCGCACACGCTCAAGCGCATTTTCGCCTTCGTGTTGATGGGGCTGGGTCTGCACATGATCCTGACTTGATACGTGGGAACGGAGTGAGTCCATGCTCGAGCGCCGCATCGCGATCTATCCCGGCACCTTCGACCCGATCACCTATGGTCACGTCGACCTGGCGCAACGTGCCGCGCGCCTGTTCGACGAAGTGATCGTGGCGGTGGCAGGCGACTCCGGGAAGAACACCCTCTTCCCGCTATCCCAGCGCACCGAACTGGCCGAAGCCGCACTCGTCCAAAGCGGGGGGCGTATCCGTGTGGCGCCCTTCGACGGCCTGCTGGTGTCGTTCGCCCGACGCTGCGGCGCGACTGCCCTGGTCCGAGGCCTGCGGGCAGTGAGCGATTTCGAGCACGAGATCCAGCTGGCCGCGATCAACCGGCGCCTCGATCACGAGTTGGAGACCGTGTTCCTCTCTCCGGCAGAAGACCTGGGTTTCGTCTCGTCGAGCATCGTCCGGGAACTGGCCCGCCTGGGGGGCGACATCTCGGATTTCGTGCCACCCGCCGTGGTCGACGCCCTCGACACCATCTACCGCCGATAACACGGCGCCTTGAGCGCATGCCGCACCAAATGCGCGTTTACCTGTTATCCTGTGCGCCAACGAACGACGCGATATTTTGGGGAGGAATCCACATGTCCCTGCTGATTACCGACGAGTGCATCAACTGCGACGTCTGTGAACCGGAATGCCCGAACGGCGCCATCTCCCAGGGTGACGAGATCTATGAGATCGCGCCCAACTCCTGCACGGAATGCGTGGGGCACTACGACGAGCCTCAGTGTGTCGAGGTGTGCCCGGTCGACTGCATCATCGTCGATCCGGAAAACGAGGAAACCGAAGACCAGCTGATGGAGAAGTACCACAAGCTGACCGGCAACTGATCCCGCACCGGACCTGATTGCCGGAAACCAGAAAGGCCCGCCGAAACCCGGCGGGCCTTTCTCGTTGGTCTCGTGGTCATTCCGCTTTATCGACCCGCGGCCGGATAAACTCGGTCACCGACCCGAAGGTCGCGAACCACTCCGCGTCGATCTCGTCGTCGGACAACTGGATATCGAACCGATCTTCCAGAGCAGTGAGCAGGAGCACCACGCCCATGGAATCGAGCTCGGGGATCTCGCCGAACAAGCCGCTGTCGGGCGTGAACCGTTGTTTTGGCCCCGGCAAGTCAAGCGTCTGGACGATCACGCCTCGCACCTGGTCGAACAGCGGATCATGGCGACCGCCGGCGGCCATCATCCCCCGGCCTCCAGGCGGTCGCGACCACCCATGTAGGGACGCAGGACCTCTGGCACGATCACGTCGCCGTTCGCGCACTGATAGTTTTCCAGTACCGCGACAAGGGTACGCCCCACGGCCAGACCCGACCCGTTTAGCGTGTGGACCGGCTCGGGCTTGCCGTCCGTCCCGCGGACCCTCGCCTGCATCCGCCGCGCCTGGAAGTCACGCGTATTCGAACAGGAGGATATTTCCCGGTAGCGCTCCTGGCCCGGGAGCCAGACTTCGAGGTCGAAGGTCTTCGCCGCCGAGAAACCCATGTCGCCCGTGCAGAGCAAGAGACGTCGATACGGTAGCTTCAGCGATTCGAGGACCGTCTCGGCATGCCTTGTCAGCTCTTCAAGCGCCCGTTCGGACTCACCGGCCGGGACGATCTGTACGAGCTCGACCTTCTCGAACTGGTGTTGGCGTATCAGGCCGCGCGTGTCGCGACCGGCCGACCCGGCCTCGGAGCGGAAACACGGCGTGTGCGCAACCATCTTCACGGGCAACTCGTCGCGATCGAGAATGCGGTCGCGCGCGAGGTTGGTGACCGGCACCTCGGCGGTCGGGATCAGGTACCACGGGGTTTCCCCTTCCAACCGGAACAGATCCTCCGCGAACTTGGGCAACTGGCCGGTACCGAACAACGAGTCGGCGTGCACGATGAACGGGACCTGCACTTCCGTGTAGCCGTGCGTTTCGGTCTGCAGGTCAAGCATGTACTGCGCGAGCGCTCGATGCAGACGGGCCACGCCCCCGGACAGGGTGACAAATCGCGAACCAGTTAGCTTGGTGGCCGCCTCGAAATCCATGCCGGCAAGCCCGGCCCCCAGGTCGACGTGATCGCGAACCGAAAAGTCGAACGTCGGTATGTCCCCCACGACATGCACCTCGACGTTGTCGTCTTCGTTCTCGCCTACCGGCACGTCGTCGTCGGGCAGGTTGGGAATACCGGCCAGGAAGGTGTCGAGTTCGTCCGCCACTTCGCCTAGGCGTGATTTGGCTGCATCCAGGCGTTCGCCCAGCTCGCCGACCGCCGCGATGAGCGGCTGGATATCCTCGCCGGCGGCCTTGGCCTGACCGATCTTCTTGGATTCGGTGTTGCGCTCGGCCTGCAGGCTCTCGGTCTCGACCTGGAGTGACTTGCGCTCGGATTCCAGCGCGTCGAACCGCGACCGGTCGAACACGAAACCCCGTCGGGCGAGGCGTTCGACGACCTGGTCGGTTTCCTGGCGAAGAACTCGGGCGTCAAGCATGGCGGATCCAGCGTTTCGGGGATGGGAAGTCGGTAGTCGTCCGGCGGAGACCCGCCGAGGCGCTCAGGCGAGGCATTAGGGCAACGCAATCAGGCAAAGCAATCAGGCGAGATACTCGACCTCGACGATCTCGAAGGTACGTGTGTTGCCGCCCGGGGCGTTGAACGTGACCTCGTCACCCACCGATTTACCGATCAGGGCGCGGGCGATAGGCGAATGGATCGAGATCAGGTCCTGCTTGATGTCGGCCTCGTCGTCGCCGACGATCTTGTAGCGAATCTCCGCGTCGGTATCCAGGTCGAGCAGTTCGACCGTTGCCCCGAAGATTACCTTCTCACCCGGCGGCATGCGGGTCACGTCGATGATCTGCGCGTGGGACAGTTTGGCCTCGATCTCCTTGATGCGCCCCTCGACGAAGCCCTGCTCTTCGCGGGCGGCGTGATATTCGGCATTTTCCTTCAGATCGCCCAATTCACGGGCTTCGGCAATCGCTGCAATGATGCGGGGACGCTCGTTGCTTCGCAGACGCTTGAGCTCTTCCTCCAGCTTGGCCGCCCCGGCGGCCGTCATCGGGGTCTGATTCATGACGCACACTCCTGATGCAGGTCCTGCAGGCGGTTGACGGTGACCGGCTGGTGCAGGGTTTTCAATGCCAGTGCCATCGCTTCGGCGCCGGCGAGCGTGGTGAAGTAAGGAATACGGTAATGCAGTGCCTCGCGGCGAATCTCGTAGGAATCGCTTCGCGATTGCTGGCTGTTGGAGGTGGTGTTGACGATCATGGCGATTTCCTTGTTCTTGATACTGTCCACCACGTTCGGTCGTCCCTCGGTCACCTTGTTGACCGTGGTCACGTTCAGGCCGTTCTCGTTGAGAAAGCGCGCAGTGCCACGGGTCGCCACCAGCGAGAAACCCCATTCCTCCAGTGCTCGGGCGACGGTCAGCACGCCCTTGTAGTCCTGCTTTCGCACCGAGATGAAGGCAGTGCCGGACAGCGGCAGGGAATTGCTCGCGCCCGTCTGCGCCTTGGCGAAGGCCTCGCCGAACTCGCGCCCGACACCCATTACCTCGCCGGTGGATTTCATCTCGGGGCCGAGCAACGGATCGACGCCAGCGAACTTGATGAACGGGAAGACGGCCTCCTTCACGGAATAGAACGGTGGGATGCGCTCCTTGAGGATACCCTGCCGTTCGAGGCTGATCCCGGCCATGGTGCGCGCAGCCACCTTGGCCAGGGGCACGCCAACTGCCTTGGAGACGAAGGGCACGGTCCGCGAGGCGCGCGGGTTCACCTCGATGATGTAGATGTCATCGCCCTGAATGGCCACCTGCGTGTTCATCAGACCGACTACGTTCAACTCGCGAGCCATCGCCTTGATCTGCTCGCGGACGCGATCCTGCACCGAGCGCGGCACGGTGTACGGCGGTAACGAACAGGCCGAATCGCCCGAGTGGACACCGGCCATTTCGATGTGTTCCATCAGACCGCCGATCACCACGTCTTCGCCGTCGCAGACCGCGTCGATGTCCATCTCGGTGGCATCGTCGAGGAAGCGGTCGAGCAGTACCGGCGAGTCGTTGGAGACCTTGACGGCGTCGCGGATGTAACGCTTGAGGCCTTCTTCCTCGTGGACGATCTCCATCGCCCGACCGCCCAGCACGTAGGAGGGGCGTACCACCAGCGGGTAGCCGATCTCGGCAGCAAGATGAATGGCCTGGTCGGCGGACCTGGCGGTGCGGTTGGGTGGCTGCATGAGCCCCAGCTTGTGGATCATGTCCTGGAACCGCTCGCGGTCCTCGGCGCGATCGATCGCATCCGGGGTGGTGCCGATGATCGGTGCGCCGGCCTTCTCCAGGTCGCGGGCCAGTTTCAACGGCGTCTGCCCACCGAACTGGACCACCACGCCGCGCGGCTTTTCCACCTCGATAATCTCGAGCACGTCCTCGAGCGTCAGCGACTCGAAGTACAAACGGTCGGAGATATCGTAGTCGGTCGAGACCGTTTCCGGGTTGCAGTTGACCATGATGGTCTCGTAGCCGTCCTCGCGCAGAGCAAGCGCGGCGTGGACACAGCAATAGTCGAATTCGATGCCCTGCCCGATCCGGTTGGGGCCGCCGCCCAGAATCATGATCTTGTCGCGGTTGGAGGGTTCGGCCTCGCAGAACGGTTCGTAGGTCGAGTACATGTATGCCGTCGAGGTCGGGAACTCGGCGGCACAGGTATCGACCCGCTTGTAGACCGGACGCACGCCCAGGGCGTGTCGATGCTTGCGTACCGTGCTCTCGGTCTCGTCCAGGAGCCTCGCCAGCCGCGCATCCGAAAAGCCCAGACGCTTCAACTGGTACATGGTCGCGGTGCCCATCTCCTTGAGCTTGTTCCCGCGCAGGGTGTTCTCTGTCCGCACCAGGTGCTCGATCTGGTGCAGGAACCATGGATCGATCGACGAATGCCGATGGACTCGCTCGACATCGAATCCGTGGCGAAACGCATCAGCGACGTACCAGAGACGTTCGGCACCGGGCGAATGCAACTCGCGGACGAGACGATCCTCGACATCATCGGCCGAGAGGTTGATATCGAGCACCTCGTCGAGCCCATCGCGGCCGATCTCAAGGCCCCGAACGCCCTTTTGAAGCGATTCGGCAAAGGTTCGGCCGATCGACATGACCTCGCCCACCGACTTCATCTGGGTGGTGAGGCGATCGTTGGCTGCGGGGAATTTCTCGAAGGTGAAGCGCGGAATCTTGGTGACCACGTAGTCGATGGTCGGCTCGAACGAGGCCGGGGTCGCCCCGCGGGTAATGTCGTTCCTCAACTCGTCGAGCGTGTATCCGATCGCGAGCTTGGCCGCGACCTTGGCGATCGGGAAGCCGGTAGCCTTCGAGGCCAGCGCGGAGGACCGGGACACCCGCGGATTCATCTCGATGACGATCATGTCGCCGTTGGCCGGATCGATCGCGAACTGCACGTTCGAACCGCCCGTTTCCACACCGATCTTGCGCAGCACCGCGAGCGAGGCGTTGCGCATCACCTGGTATTCCTTGTCCGTCAGGGTTTGCGCCGGGGCGACGGTGATCGAATCGCCCGTATGCACGCCCATCGGGTCGAGATTCTCGATCGAACAGATGATGATGGCGTTGTCGGCCTTGTCGCGCACGACCTCCATCTCGTATTCCTTCCAGCCCATCACCGACTGCTCGATCAGCAACTCGTTGGTCGGTGAGAGGTCCAGGCCGCGGCGAACCAGTTCCTCGTATTCCTCGCGGTTGTAGGCGATTCCGCCCCCGGTGCCGCCCATGGTGAACGAGGGGCGGATGATGGCGGGAAAACCGACATCGGCCTGGGCGGCGAGCGCGGCGTCGAAGGTGTGCACCACGGTCGAGGCCGGCGTCGACAGGCCAATTTCGGTCATCGCTTCCTTGAAACGGTCACGATCCTCGGCCATGTCGATGGCGTCCTGGCTCGCGCCGATCAGCTCGCAGCCGAATCGGTCGAGCACGCCGTGGCGGTAGAGATCGAGCGCGCAATTGAGCGCGGTCTGGCCACCCATGGTCGGCAGCACCGCGTCCGGGCGTTCCTTCTCGATGATGGCGCTGACCGCCTCCCAGGTGATCGGCTCGATGTAGGTGGCATCGGCCATCTCCGGGTCGGTCATGATCGTCGCCGGATTGGAGTTGATCAGAATGACCCGCAGGCCCTCCTCGCGCAGGGCCTTGCAGGCCTGGGCGCCGGAATAGTCGAACTCGCAGGCCTGGCCGATGACGATCGGGCCGGCGCCAATGATCAGTACACTCTGGATATCGTTTCTCTTTGGCATGCTCGGCTCACCTGCCAGCCGCGGCTGGGCAGTTGCGTTGTCTCGGTTCGGGATTAATGGCGGGCGTCGATGCTCTCGACGAACTGATCGAACAATCGGTCGAGATCGTGCGGCCCGGGACTCGCCTCGGGGTGCCCCTGGAAACTGAAGGCGGGGCAATCCGTCCGGCGAATCCCCTGGAGGCTCCCGTCGAACAGTGAGCGGTGCGTGGCCTCCAGGTGATCCGGCAGGCTGTCCTCGTCGACCGCAAACCCGTGGTTCTGGCTCGAAATCAGGACGCGCTTGCCCACGATGTCCTCGACGGGATGGTTTGCGCCGTGGTGGCCGAACTTCATCTTGCTGGTGGTCGCGCCGCTTGCAAGCGCCAGCAGTTGATGGCCGAGGCAGATGCCGAACAGCGGAATACCGCTTTCCAGGCAGCGCTCGAGGTCGGCGATCGCCTTGGTGCATGCCGCCGGGTCACCCGGGCCATTGCCGACCAGTATCCCGTCCGGCCCCTGCGCAAGCAGTTCCTCGACCGGCGTGTCGGCCGGGAACAGCGTCACCCGGCAGCCGCGATCCACCAGTTTGCGGAGGATGTTGTGCTTGATGCCGTAGTCGTAGGCGACCACGTGTCGCGTCGGCGTGGGTCGATCGTCATCACTTACCCACCAGGACCCAGCGGTCCACTCGCGGATCTCGCGCGTGCCGACCTCCGGGATCAGGTCCATGCCGGCCAGACCCGCGAACTCCTTCGCCTTCTCGACCGCGGCAGTCGCGTCCAGCACGTCGCCGGCGACGATGCAGCCGTTCATGGCGCCCTGGTCGCGCAACCGCCGGGTCAGTTCCCGCGTGTCGACCTCGGCGATCGCCACCACCCCGTGACGTCGGCAGTAGTCCTCGAGGGTCATCTCGCCCCGCCAGGAACTCATCTGGCCGGAGTCGCGAATCACCAGCCCGGCGACGTGGACCGAATCGGATTCGGCGTCCTCGTCGTTGGTGCCGACGTTTCCGATGTGGGGATAGGTGAGGGTCACGATCTGGCGACGGTAGGACGGATCGGTGAGGATCTCCTGGTACCCGGTCATGGCGGTATTGAATACCACTTCGCCCACGGACTCCCCGTCGGCCCCGATCGACGTTCCGTAAAAAACGCTCCCGTCTTCGAGAGCCAGGAGCGCCGTGTTGGCCGGGAGCCCGGTGTTCGCGTCTGAGACCGTGCTATCCAAGAACTTCCCCTCACAGATTGGTCATGTCGCCGGGTCCGAGTCGACGAGGCGGCGTCGACGCCCTCGGTTTCGGGGCGTAATTATGACTGAAAGGCCCCGATGCTGTCCACGACGGATGCCTCGATCACGACTCGTCTGTCGAGCGCCGAACGGGCCCGTCCCGGCCGTTGATTTCGAACGTCGGTGGCCCGGACTCAGACCGGCTTGAGGCCTAGCACATGGCTCATGTCGTAGAGTCCTGCAGGCTTGTCGGCCACCCATTGCGCCGCGCGCACCGCGCCCTTGGCGAAGGTCATCCGACTCGACGCCTTGTGGGTGATCTCGACCCGCTCACCGATACCCGCGAACAGCACCGTGTGGTCGCCGACCACGTCGCCGCCGCGGATCGTGGAAAAGCCGATGGTTTCGGCGGGCCGTTCCCCGGTAATCCCCTCGCGGCCATACACCGCCACTTGCGACAGATCCCGGTCAAGCGCCCCGGCTACCGATTCGCCCAATCGCAGCGCGGTTCCCGACGGGGCGTCGACCTTGTGGCGATGGTGCGCCTCGATGATCTCGACGTCGTAGTCGTCGCCGAGCATGGTCGCGACCTGGCCGAGCACCTGCAGGAGCACGTTGATCCCGATGCTCATGTTGGGCGCGAAGACCACCGGGATCTCGCGCGCCGCCTCGGCGAGTGTCGCCTTCTGCGCCTCGGACAGGCCGGTCGTGCCGATGACGATGGCTCGCCCGTTGTGGCGGCAGATCTCAAGGTGACGGAGCGTCGCCTCGATCGAGGTGAAGTCGATCAGCACGTCGAAGGCGTCGCAATGACCGGCCATGTCGTCGACCACTGGCACGCCGATCTGGCCGAGACCGGCGACCTGGCCGGCATCCTGACCGACGAGCGGGCTCCCGGACCGCACGAAGGCTGCCCCCAGGGAGGTCTTGCCCCCCTGGTGCGCCGCCTCGATCAACCGACGTCCCATGCGCCCATTGGCGCCCACTACCCCGACTCGTGTACTCATGGCGTTTGCCCGGTCCTCCGATTGTGCATCTGGCGACGTAGTCTACGTTCCATTCACAGCTTGAAGAAGCCGGCTCGATAATGGGACAACTCGGCCACCGAGCCACGGATGTCGTCCAGGGCCTGGTGGTTCGACTGCTTGCGAAAGCCGGAGAGCACGTCGGGCTGCCATCGCCGCGCCAATTCCTTGATGGTCGAGACGTCGAGGTTCCGGTAGTGGAAATACGCCTCGAGTTCAGGCATCAGGCGGGCGAGGAAACGACGATCCTGGCAAATGCTGTTGCCGCACATCGGCGAGGCGCGCGCCGGGACGTGCTGGCGAAGGAACTCGATCGTGCGGCGCTCGGCGCAACCCAGGTCGCAGCCGCTCGCGCGGACCCGTTCGATCAGGCCGCTCTGGCCGTGCGTACGCTGGTTCCAGTCGTCCATGCCGGCAAGCAATGCCTCGGGTTGCGCGATGGCGAGCACGGGCCCCTCGGCCAGCACGTTAAGATGCTTATCGGTAACCAAGGTCGCAATCTCGATGATCGTGTCGTTGACCGGGTCGAGACCGGTCATCTCGAGATCGATCCAGATGAGATTGTCTTCCGGGACGTGCATGGGGCGTCTCCTGGTGAATGCGGTTGGCGCCGGGGCCGGAGCGCTCACGAGACTAGCACGCGAGTCGGGTTTCCCGCCGCGAAACGGAGCGATTCCCTTGAGACATGCTGGCTTCGCTATACTGCTGGGGACCTCTGCACGAATCGATGGTGCCTCTGGCTCGCGGGTTTGTTCGCTTTTCTGGTGCCGGACCGAAGGCGGGCCCAAGGCAATAACTCGGGCCCGTCGAGCGACGGTAACGATGAGTGCGGGCAAACCCGCGAGCCCGTCCGGGCGGGCCGCCAAGGACCCATCTTCGGCGTTGCCGCGTGTGCGAATGGCGCCGGGCATCCACCGCGCACCGCGCCTTGCATCTGGACCCTTGGCGGTCCCGCTTCAGGCACTATCGACTCGTGCAGCGGTTCCCTAGGGTGTCGGCCCGGCCATCCGCCTGACACTCGCCCACTCGCCAATCCAGCCCGGTAGCGCTCAATCATGGCCGAACTCACCGACGTCGACCGCCAGGACGAACTCGATTCCCTGATCCGTGAGATCCGCGACACCCTCGGCGATCACGATGTCCTCAAGGGCGACGACGATGGAGAGCGGGGGTCGCCCCCGATCGAGGAGCTCCTTCGTGACCCGGATCTGGGTCGGCTGGCGCGCAAGATCGAATCCCTGCACGCCGCTGACATCGCGATGTTGCTTGAGTCCCTACCCCGGGACGAACGACTGGTTCTCTGGGACCTGGTGCATTCGCATCGTGATGGCGACGTACTCCTCGAGGTCTCCGACTCGGTGCGTGACACCCTGATCGAGGCGATGGACCGCGAGGAAATCCTCAACGTCGCCGCGACTCTCGATACCGACGAACTGGCTGACCTTGCCCCGGATCTTCCCGAGGGCATGATGCAGGACGTCTTCACCGCCCTGCCGATCGACGACCGCGAGAAACTGCGCTTCGTCATGTCCTACGCCGAGGACACCATCGGGGCGCTGATGGATTTCGACCTCGTCACCGTCCGGGGAGAGGTGACCATCGAGGTCGCCATGCGTTACCTGCGCCGGATGGACTCCCTGCCCGACCACACTGACAAACTGTTCGTGATCGACCGTGACGGTCTGTTCGAGGGGGTCATCCACCTCAAGACGCTGCTTCTCAACGATCCGGAGACGATTGTCGAGTCGGTGATGGAGACCGACGTGGTGCGCTTTCATCCGGAGGATAGCGCGCGCGACGGTGCCGATGCGTTCGAGCGCTACGACCTGGTGAGCGCGCCGGTCGTCGACGAGGTCGACCGGCTGGTGGGACGCGTGACGATCGACGCGGTGGTCGACTTCATCCGCGAGGCGAGCGATGAGGAGCGGCTCTCGCAGGTCGGCCTCTCTGAGGAGGAGGACATCTTCGCCCCGGTGCGCAAATCCGTGCGCAACCGCGCGCCATGGCTCGCGGTAAATCTGGTGACCGCGTTGGTCGCCGCCCAGGTGATAGGGTTGTTCGAGGGATCGATCGAGAAACTGGTCGCGCTGGCTGCCCTGATGCCGATCGTGGCCGGCATGGGAGGCAACGTCGGCAACCAGACCATCACGATGATCGTCCGTGAGCTCGCCTTCCGAAAGCTCGGCGGCGGCGACATCCGCCTGCTCTACGGCAAGGAGCTCAAGGTCGCGCTGATCAACGGCGTGGTCTGGGGAGGCGTGCTCGCCCTCGTCACCTTCCTGATGTATCAGAACGCCGGCGTTTCCGGCGTGATGCTGGCGGCGGTCACCCTGAACTTCCTTAGCGCAGCGTTCTTCGGCGTCACCATCCCGATCCTGCGGACCCGGATGGGACGTGACCCGGCGCTGGGCAGTGCCGTGATGATCACGGCGATCACCGACTCGGGCGGCTTTTTCATCTTCCTCGGGCTGGCAAGCCTGCTCCTGCTCTGACCCGGTGCGATGAATGACCGCGATGCGTAGTAACCATGGGTAACAAGATCCGCCTGAGCAAGCAGCAACAACGCCACGTCGACCGGCGCCGGCGGGTAGATGGTCCCCCAGACGAATCGCTCCAGTCCGGCATCGTGGTGACCCACCACGGTCATGACCTGCTGATCGAGGATACGGACCACCAGCTCTTGCGTGGTCGGGCGCGTCGGACCGTCGGCCGGCTGACCACAGGCGACCGAATCCGCTGGCGGCGCGACCCGCAGGGCCACATCGTCATCGAACAGATCGAGACGCGACGAAACCTGCTCGTCCGCCCGGACGCCTACGGCAAAAAACGGATGATGGCCGCAAACATCGACCAGGTGCTCGTGGTCACCTCGGTCCTGCCCTGGATGAATCCCGACGTGGTCGAACGCACCCTGGTCGCGGTGTTCGCCCTGCCGGCCACCCCGGTGATCGTGCTGAACAAGGTCGACCTGCTCGACGGCCTCGATTATGGTGAGCGCCATCGCATCGCATCCACGCTGGCGCTGTGGGAATCACTGGGATTCGAGGTGATCCGAACCTCGGTCAAGTCCGGCGTCGGCATCGCTGCATTGCGCGATCGGCTCCACGACCAGATCACCCTCGCTGTCGGGCTGTCGGGAGTCGGCAAGACGTCGCTCTCGCGGGAGATCACGCCGCGCGCCGAACAAGCCGCCATCGGCGAAATCTCGTCTTTCAATCGAGAGGGAACGCACACCACCCGGGCCAGCAGCCTCTACCGGTTCACCGACGGCGAGGGTGGCCTGATCGACGCCCCGGGGGTGCGTGATTTCCCGGTGGATCACGTCCCGACGGCCGCGATCGACAGGGGCTTTCCCGAAATTCGGGCCGCCTCGGCCTACTGCCGTTTCAATGACTGCCGCCATGTGAACGAACCCGGCTGCGCGGTCCGTGCCGCCGTGACCGGGGGTGAGATACTCCAACGACGACTCGCTCAGTATCAGTCGATGCGCGAGCCGAACGACTGATGTCCGGTCGGACCGACTCGCCAAAGCTCATCCCGGAGGCCACTGCATCGCCCGGCCGCCGAGAAGGTGCAAGTGCAGGTGATAGACCTCCTGGCCGCCGTCCCGGTTGCAGTTGAACACCGTGCGATAGCCCGATTCGTCAATGCCTTCCTGCGCGGCCAACTCCCTTGCGACGACGAACAGTTCACCCACCAGCGCCGCATCGCCCGGATCGAGGTCGTTCAGGGTCGGGATCGCCTTTTTCGGGATGATCAGCAGATGCACAGGCGCCTGCGGATTGATATCGCGAAAGGCCAGCACCCGTTCATTCTCGAAGACGATATCGGCGGGTATCTCGCGGTTGATGATTTTGCTGAAAATGGTCTCGCTCACGGCTTTCCTGCCTCGAGAAATCGATGAATTCGCCTCCAGCTTAGCCTACATTCGTCGCGTCTCGGAGAATGGAGCCGGGAGCTGACGGCTTTGCTAGTCGCCGCATCCATTAGTATGCTATCTTTTTCGGCAAGCGTCCTCGGCAACCCCCACACTCAAACACGCCACGTCCGACCCATGACAGGGCGCAACGCGCCCTTTTCCGGTGGCACACACACGGTACCGATCTCATGCCTTCCAGTTTCATTCGCCCGCCCTACCAGTCGTGCCGACTTGGCTCGGCGCTGCTAGCGGCCGCCTTCCTGATCGCGCCGACGTTTGCGGCCCAGGCGCAATCGGGCGGCCAGAAGCCGCCTCCGCCCAAGGTGCCGGTCATGACGGTGGAGACCGCCGATGCGACGGTTTACAAGACCTATCCCGGACGCACTGAAGCAAATCGGCATGTCGAGGTGCGCGCCCAGGTGGATGGCATTCTGGAAAGTCGCGAGTACGTCGAGGGCTCTCGAGTCAAGAAAGGGGACCTGCTGTTCCGTATCGATGCGCGTCCCTACGAGGCGGCTGTCAGCGAGGCGAAGGCCGACCTCGCATCGGCACAGGCCACGTTGGCCGGGGCACAGCGCGACTGGCGGCGGATCAGCTCTTTGTTCGAGCGTGGCGTGGCGAGTGAAAAGCAGCGGGACGACGCCCGCTCGGCGCTGGAGACTGCGCAGGCCGGGGTCAAGGTGGCCGAAGCCCAGTTGCAATCCGCGCAGATCGACCTCGACTACACCGCCGTGACCGCCCCCATCCCAGGGATCGCTAGCCGTCGCGCGGTCGATCCCGGCAACCTGATCGGGGTGGGCGACCGCCTGGTCAGCATCGACGAAATCGACCCGATCCAGGTCACGCTGTCCTATCCGGTAGACGATCCGTTTGTCGATCGCCCGGCCCTCAACCCGTCGCCCGACCAGACCACGCAGGCAGAGATCGTCGACTTCAAGGGGCCCGACGGTGCGGCGATCACCGGCGAGCTCGACTATCGCTCGGCCAGCATCGAGAGCGGCACCAACTCGATCGAGTTGCGCGGGGTGTTCGAGAATCCTGGCGACGTGCTGCGTCCCAACCGGTACGTGCGCGTGCGGATCAAGGTCGACGAGGTCACGGACGCGGTGATCATCCCCGAGACCGCCATCGGCACCGGTGCCGAACCTAACAGCACGGTGGTCTACGTGATTGGCGAGGAGAACAAGGCCGAACAGCGGCGCGTGGAACTGGGGCCGATGAGCGAGCAGGGACGCATCATCCGCTCCGGGCTCGAGGCCGGCGACCGCCTGGTGATCGACGGCCTGCTCAAGGTGCGCGAGGGCGCCCCCGTGGATCCGCAGGAACCGGAGCAGGACGCCGGCGAGTAACCCGCGCCCTGAATCCGCCCCGTTCCTACCCGACCGAGACGCCCCGCTGATCCGGGCACCGGAGACCATCGATGTTTTCCAAGTTCTTCATTGACCGACCGATCTTCTCCACCGTCCTGG
Source organism: Halothiobacillaceae bacterium (assembly GCA_016938615.1). Lineage (GTDB taxonomy): Bacteria > Pseudomonadota > Gammaproteobacteria > Halothiobacillales > Halothiobacillaceae > Guyparkeria. Next base: position 18,768 of record JAFGUH010000265.1, read on the forward strand.
CGATCGTGATCATGATTGCCGGCGGGGCCGCCTTCACGGGCCTGCCCGTCGAGCAGTATCCGGAGATCGTGCCCCCCGAGGTCGAGGTCCAGGCTACCTACGCCGGGGCCGACGCCGGCACGCTGGCCGAGTCGGTGGCCGCGCCGCTCGAACAGGCGATCAACGGCGTCGACGACATGCTCTACATGACCTCGGGCAGCTCGGACGCCGGCACCATGAATCTCTCGGTGACCTTCGCCACCGGCACCGATCCCGACCAGGCGACCATCGACGTCAACAACCGCGTGCAGCGCGCCCTCCCCCAACTGCCACAGGAGGTGCGCGACCAGGGCGTGGTAGTGAACAAGAAAAGCAGTGCGCTGCTGATGGTCATCACCCTGATCTCGGAGAACGAGCAGTTCGACACCAAGTTTCTCTCGAACTACGGCCTGATCAACATCCTCGACTCGCTCAAGCGGGTGCCCGGCATCGGCGACGCGCGCCTGTTCGGGGCGCAAGACTACTCGATTCGGGTCTGGTTCGATCCGGCGAAACTGGCGCATTTCAACCTGACGCAAGACGACATCGCCAAGGCGATCCGCGAGCAGAACGCCCAGTTCGCGGCCGGCAAGTTCAACGACTCGCCCAACAAGGACGGCGAGTCGTTCACCTACACCATCACCTCGCAGGGGCGATTCTCCGACGTTGAGGACTTTCGCAACATTATCCTCGCCTCCTCGGAAGACGGCGGCACACTGCGCCTGAGCGATGTCGCCGAAGTCGAACTGGGATCGCAACGCTACGGCTTCAACGCGACCTATAACGGGGCCCCGACGGTACCGATGGGCATCTATCTGGCTCCGGGTGCGAACGCACTGGAGACCGTGGCCCAGGTGCGCGAGCGGATGAAGGAGCTTTCTGAACGGTTCCCCGGGGACATGGATTACGAGATCCCGCTCGATACCACGGATTTCGTGCGTATCTCGATCAAGGAGGTGCTCAAGACCTTCGCCGAGGCCCTGGTGCTGGTGGTCCTGGTCATCTTCGTTTTTCTGCAGAAGCCACGCGCGACCATCGTGCCGTTGATCGCGATCCCGGTGGCCCTGATCGGAGCGCTGGCGGGCTTGTTCCTCAGTGGAATGTCGATCAACTTGCTGACCCTGTTCGGTTTCGTGCTGGCGATCGGGATCGTGGTGGACGACGCGATCATCGTGATCGAGAACGTCGAGCGGGTCATGCGCGAGGAGGGATTGAAGGCAAGGGACGCGTCGATCAAGGCGATGGAGCAGGTGACCGGGCCGATCGTGGCGACCACGCTGGTCCTGCTGGCCGTGTTCGTGCCCGTCGCCTTCATCCCGGGACTCGCCGGCGAGATGTATCGGCAATTCGCTGTTGCCCTGTCGATCTCCGTGGTGCTCTCGGGCGTGGTCGCGCTCACCCTGACCCCATCGATGACCGCCCTGCTCCTCAAGAACCATGAGGAAAAGGAGCCGGTGCTGCCGTTCCGCCTGTTCAACCGTGGCTTCGAGGCCTTCCGCAACGGCTACATGAAGCTGGTGCACTTCTTCCTGGTCGCTTGGCCGATCGGGCTGCTGATTTTCGCCGGGGTAGTGATCGCGGCGATCGTGATGTTCCGCAGCACGCCCACGGGCCTGGTGCCCGAAGAGGATCCGGGGTACTTCATTTCCACGCTGAACCTGGACCCGGCGGCGAGTCTCTCACGCACCAGCGAGGTGCGCGACGAGTACTCGCGTCTCATACGGCAGAACCCGGACGTGCAGATGCAAGTCGCCTTCGCCGGCTTCGATCTGCTTGCCGGGACCCAGCGTCCGTACAAGGGCGTTGCCTTCACGCGCCTGAAGGACTGGTCTGAACGTCCCGCCGATGACCAGAGCGTCCAGGCGACGGTCAAGAAGGCAATGGCCGCGGGCAGCCAGATCGAGGAAGGCTTCGTCATGGCCTTCGTGCCGCCTCCCATCCGGGGCATGTCGACGACCGGGGGATTCGAGGCCTACCTGCAGCAGCGCGGGTCAGCGGACGTCAAGGCACTTGCCGAGGCTGCCAACGCGCTGGTGGCGGCCGCGAACAAACGACCGGAGTTGGCCGGCGTGCGGACCACCTTCGTCGACAGCACGCCCCAGTTCCGGATGACCGTTGACCGGGAGCAGGCCTACGCCCTCGACGTCCCGGTCGCCGCCGTGTTCCGCACCATGCAGGGCACTTTCGGTACGCGCTATGTCAACGACTTCACCCTGTTCGGCCGAAACTTCCAGGTAAACATGGCCGCCCACGCCCCGTTCCGGGCAGACCCACAGGACCTCGAGAATGTCTTCGTGCGCAGCGGCGATGAACAGCTGGTGCCGATCAGCTCCGTGGTGACCCTGACCCGAACCACCGGCGCCGACGTGATTGATCGCTTCAACATCTTCCCCGCCGCCAAGATCATGGGCAGCGCGGCAGAGGGCTATTCGTCAGGCCAGGCGTTGACCGCCATGCAGGAGGTGATCGACCAGGCCCTAGGCGGTGGCGATTACACCCTGGGCTGGGTCGGCTCGGCTTTCCAGGAGCTCTCCAGCGGCGCGGCCGGAGCGATCGCCTTCCTCCTGGGCGTGATCATGGTCTTCCTTATCCTCGCAGCCCAGTACGAGCGCTGGTCGCTGCCGTTCGCCGTGATCACCGCCGTGCCATTCGCGGTGCTCGGTGCACTGATCGCGATCTGGATGCGCGGACTCAACATCGATATATACTTCCAGGTCGGCATGCTGGTGTTGATCGCCATGTCAGCGAAGAACGCGATCCTCGTGGTCGAATTCGCCTCGAAGATGCACCTCAAGGAAGGCCTAACGATCAAGGAGGCGGCGCTCAAGGCCGCGCGCATCCGTTTCCGGCCGGTGGTGATGACGTCGATGGCATTCATCCTGGGCGTGCTGCCCCTCGCGCTGGCCACCGGGGCCGGCGAGGCCGCGCGCAACTCGCTCGGCACGCCAATCGTGGGCGGCATGATCCTGGCAACCTACGTCGCGATCCTGTTCATCCCCATGTTCTTCGAACTGTTGCAGACGAGCAGTGAGAAACTGTTCGGCGGGAAGGACAAGCGTCGCGGTCGCGACACCCCCGAGGAGGACGACAACCGATGATCTTCCCGCCGCGCCGATTCAACATGGTCTTCTCGTTGTTGATGTCGCTCGTCATGGCGACCCTGATGACCGCGATCATCACACTGATCAACACGGGAGCCGGCCCGGGCTACCTTGGACGGTTCGCGCATGCCTGGATCATCGCCTGGCCGATCGCATTCGGCATCGTGCTCGTCACCGCACCCCTGGTCCGGCGCACCACCTTGTCGCTGCTGCATGACGACGTCGCCTGATCTGGCTGTAAGGCTCGGCGACAGCGGCCTTATGGCTGTTCTCTGCTTGCGCGATGGGGTCGTGACCTCCATGACGGTCCGTTTGGTGGCGGGCGACTCGCGTGGAACCTCTAGTCGCGTGGCGCCCGGCTTGGACGGGCTCGACAGTGTAATGGCGGCATTGTCTGCCTGGCCGCGCAGCGGGCCCGGCGATGAGTCAGGGGACTGGACCCGACACCGGGCCTTTCCCGCCACAGGTACGTGCTTTCAACGGGACGTGTGGCGGGCACTGTGCGAGATCGCGCCGGGCGAGACCATCACCTACGGGGAATTGGCCGAGCGTATCGGCCGCCCCCGGGCTGCTCGCGCCATTGGCCAGGCCGTGGGAGCCAACCCCTGGGCGCCGCTAGTCCCGTGTCATCGGGTAGTAGCCGGGGACGGTTCGCTTGGAGGGTATGCGGGCGGCACGGTGATCAAGGTCGCCCTGCTTGCCCTCGAGGGTATCGAACGCAAGCAAAACTAGGGTTTCCCCTCCCCATCTTCGGCCTCGAGGTGCGACCGGGCCCGATCATCGCGATGAGCCCAGTCGGCCATGCGCTCGGCAATCGTTCGCTCGAGTCCACGTTCGACCGGACGGTAGAAGCGTTCTGTGGTCAAGGCATCGGGTAGGTAGCTTTCCCCCGCCGCAAAGGCATCTGGCTCGTCGTGAGCGTAGCGATATCCCTTCCCCCAGCCTTCGCGTTCCATCAGCGCGGTCGGCGCGTTGCGCAGATGCATCGGCACCGGGTCGGTTCCACGCCGTTTGACGGTCGCGAGTATCGCGTTATGGGCGTTATAGACCGCATTGCTCTTGGGGGCGACGGCAAGGTAAACCGCCGCCTGGGTGAGCATCAGTTCGCCTTCGGGCACCCCGAGTCGCTCATAGGCCGTCCAGGCATCAAGGGCCACGCTCAAGGCGCGCGGGTCGGCGTTGCCGATGTCCTCGGAGGCAATCCGCACCAGCCGTCTGGCAAGATAGGCAGGATCGGCTCCACCGTCGAGCATGCGCAGTAACCAGTACGCGCCGGCATCGGGATTCGAGCCCCGGATCGCCTTGTGCATCGCCGAAATCTGGTCGTAGAACTCGTCTCCGCCCTGGTCGAATCGCCGCGGCGACTGCGACATCAACGCTTCCAGGGTCTGCTCGTCGACGCGACGAACCCTGCCTGAGTCATCCGTTTCCCGCGCAAGTTGGGCGGCGAGCTCCAGCAGGGTCAGCAGCCTGCGTGCGTCCCCGTCCGAGGCGGCCACCAAGCGGTCGGCCACCTCGGTGGCCATCGCCAGGCTAGCGCCGCCTGTAGTCTCCCGAACGCCTTCCGGATGCTCGAGCGCCCGCTCGAGCAGCGCACGTAAGGCCTCGTCGTCGAGCGGTGCGAGCCGGTAGACACGTAGCCGAGAGAGCAACGCATTGTTGAGGGAAAACGACGGGTTCTCGGTGGTGGCCCCGACAAGTACGAGCACGCCGCGCTCCACCGACGGCAAGAGCTGGTCCTGCTGGGACTTGTTGAAGCGATGGATCTCGTCGAGGAACAGCACGGTCAACCGCCCCGCCGCTGCCCGACGCGCCCGGGCGGCTTCAATCACCCCGCGCAGCTCGCGCACCCCCGCCTCGACTGCGGACAGATGCACGATCTCGGCGTGCAAGCGTTCGGCGTAAAGCCGGGCGAGCGTGGTCTTGCCCACGCCGGGTGGCCCCCAGAGCAGACAGGAGTGTGCCTGCCCCTTATCCATGGCCACGCGCAGCGGGGCGGCATCGCCGACTACCCGCGACTGGCCAGCGAACTCGGTGAGGTCACGTGGACGCAGCCGGTCGGCGAGCGGGCGAAAGGCCTCCGGCGGCTCGTCGGCCGGCTTCCCCTCACTCACCGACCCCGGTGCTCCGAAAAGATCCTCCTGTGGCGCGGTATCCCGGGTCATCTGACTCAGCGGATCGATGCCGGTCGGCTCGCCTCGACTACGTCCACGTCGCCGGGTGGATCGAACCGAAAGCGGCTCGCCTCGACCGGTTCGTTGAAAGCGCGGTGGTCGAAGACCACCCGGGTCGTCTGGTCGAGTTGATCGACGAACCGCATTTCCTTGATCCCGCGGGCATCGACACCCAGCAGCACCTCGCGGAAGTCGCCGCGGTCCTCGCGGGGTCGTAGTGCAAACCAGGCCATCCCCTGTTCCCCCTTGAGCGCCCTGATCCGGAACACCTCGTCCACCGGACGTTCACCCATAAGGATGGCGATCGGCGCGCCCCGCGTCGCCTCTAGGGGCGAACGCGTGGCCTGCTTGAGATCGGGCTCGTACACCCACAGCACGCCGTCGCTGGCGATCAGTTCCTGTACATAGGGCGTCTGGTACCGCCAGAAGAAGCGCCCGGGGCGATCGAGGACGAACTGCCCAGTCGATTCACGCCGTAGGTTTCCGTTCGCGTCCCGGCTTTCCTGGACAAAGTCGGCGGCGAAGGTGTCGATCGAGGCCAGCTGCGCGACCAGTCCCTCGACGCTACGCGGGGCCTCGGCCCGTGCCGGGGTTGGGGCAAGCGTCGCAAGCACCAGGCCCAGTGTCAGCAGCACGGCGAGGGAACGAGAAAACGGTGGGAAAATCATGAGATGAGCCTATGCGTTGCAGGGCATGTTCGATGGGAAAAAGTGCGCCCGGTTCCCAAGGGAATCTATGCACGAGTTGATCCGGCTCAAGGCGCATTTGATCGGTATGGCATCCGTGCAGAGTTTCCCCGGCCGAGTTTCCCCGGCCGATGACTTGTCGGCAATCACCGGGGAGGCGGCGGCGCGAGCACCTCGCGGCTGCCGTTGGCGCCCAGTTCGCCAACGATGCCATCGGCCTCCATCTGTTCCACCAGACGCGCCGAGCGGTTATAACCGATCTTGAGACGGCGTTGGACGTAGGAAATGGAGGCCTTGCGTGACTCGGTCACGATCGCCACGGCCTGATCGTACAATTCGTCGATTGCCTCGCCGTCGGCGCCTACCGGCTTCTCCCCCGGCAAGGTAACGTTCGCGGCAGTCGACTCGGCCAGCACCTCCTCGACATAATCCGGCGCGCCAAGCGTCTTGAGTGCCTCGACCACGCGGTGGACCTCCTCGTCGTCCACGAACGCCCCATGCACCCGCATTGGCATGCCGCTGCCCGGCGGCAGGTAGAGCATGTCGCCGTGGCCTAGCAGATGCTCGGCGCCCATCTGATCGAGGATGGTGCGAGAATCCACTTTTGATGAGACCTGGAAGGCAATCCGCGTCGGGATGTTGGCCTTGATCAGGCCCGTGATCACGTCCACCGAGGGCCGTTGCGTGGCCAGGATCAGGTGGATGCCCGCAGCCCGCGCTTTTTGAGCGAGGCGAGCGATCAGCTCCTCGACCTTCTTTCCCACGACCATCATCATGTCGGCGAACTCGTCGACGACGATCACGAGATATGGCATCGGTTCAAGCGTCGGCGGGGGCTGATCAGGGTCGAAGGCCTGGGCATGATCGTAGAACGGGTCCTTGATCGGCTGGCCACGGGAAGCGGCTTCGCGGATCTTCTCATTTGCCCCGCCGATATTGCGCACGCCGAGTTTGGCCATCAACCGGTAACGACGTTCCATCTCGCCCACGGCCCAACGCAGTGCATTGGACGCCTCTTTCATGTCGGTGACTACGGGCGCCAGCAGATGACCGATTCCCTCGTAGACCGAGAGTTCCAGCATTTTGGGATCGATCAGGATCAGCCGCACGTCGTCGGCCGTAGCCTTGTAAAGCAGGCTCAAGATCATCGCGTTGACGCCCACCGACTTGCCCGAACCGGTGGTACCGGCGACCAGCAGGTGCGGCATGCGAGAGAGATCGGCCATGATCGGTTCGCCGCCGATGTCCTTGCCCAACGCCACGGTCAGCGGCGACCGGGCCTCGCGATAGCGTCGCGATTCGAGCAGCTCCCGCAGGGCGATGATCTCGCGCGTGGTGTTGGGAATCTCGAGGCCCACGGTCGACTTGCCCGGAATCACCTCGACGACGCGCACCGAGACGATCGAGAGCGCCCGGGCCAGGTCCTTGGCCAAGTTGGATATCTGGCTGACTTTCACGCCGGGAGCCGGCTGCAACTCGAAGCGTGTGATCACCGGCCCGGGGTGGGCAGCGACGACCTCGACGGCAACGCCGAATTCCGACAAGCGCGCCTCGATGACCTCGGACATGTGCTGAAGGTCAGACTGGTCGAAGCCACTGCTCTGCTTGACCGGGCGGTCGAGCAACTCGAGTATCGGCTTACCATCCGCCGTGCCGAGTTCCGGCTGCGGCGCCTTGGTGGCCACCGCGGATTTCTGCGTCCGCGTCGTGGCCTCTTTCCCAGGGCGATTGACCGGCGAAGCTGCATCTTCGGTCCTGGCTGAAGTCTTCGTCGAGGTCTTTGATGGTGAGGCCCCGGGTTTTTGGTTTCGACGACGCTGCTCGACCTCGGCGTAGCTCGCCCCCACCTCGGGGATGGCGCGTGGCCTGGCCTGGCGAGCCCAGGGCAGCCGACGAGCAAGCCACGCCGTACCGGCCGTGAAGCGCTCCCAGCTCTTGATCAGCAGCGCGCCAATCAGGTCGAAGAGCGCAAACCAGGAAAGCCCCGTGGTTGCCGAAACGCCCAGCATTCCCAGCCCGAGCAGGACCAGGGTGCTACCGAGCGCGCCGAGCAGTCGTACCAGTCCCTCGGCCAGCGTCAGGCCCAGAACGCCACCGGCAGACAACCCTTCGGGAACCGCGAGTGGGGGGTGGTTGATCGCCGCCAGTACACTCACGCACAGGATCAGCAGCAACGCCCCCAGCCATTGGACCGCGAACGGCAGGTCGGCCCAGGACTGGCCATGACGAGCGCGACGAAAGGTCCGCCACAACAACGGCAGCAGGGCCGGCACGACCATGTAGGCGCCGAACCCGATCAGGTAACGTGACGCATCCGCCGTCCACGCCCCGACAAGTCCGGCCGCGTTCTGCACCTGCCCACCGGTCACGCTGAATCCGGGGTCCGAGGGAGAATAGGTAAGCAGCGCCAGTAGATAGACGCCCAGCAACAGCGAGACGACCAACAACGCGAGCTCCAACAGCGCGAGCTGGGGGCGGAAGATGGCAGGCTTGGTCATTCCGGGCATTACTGTCCGCCTATCTATCGTCTAGTCAATGAGTTAACCCGCATACTTGCAGTGATGCGTCGGGATCGAATGATACCCGAATCCGCCAATGGCCACCAAAGGAACCTGGGCAAGTGACGAATCGGGCCGCGTCGCTTGACCGCGCCCGGCACAGGGACCATTGTCGTGACACGACCTCATCCTGCATCCGGCCCTTCATTCACGAGATCATCCATGAGTAACGAACCCGATTTCTGGCGAGAGAACCTGAGCGAAGAACAATACCGCGTGTGTCGGCTGGGTGGCACGGAACCGCCCTGGTCCGGGGCCCTGAACGACGAAAAGCGCCCGGGGCGCTTCGATTGCGTGTGTTGCGGCCAGCCCCTGTTTTTGAGCGATGCCAAGTTCGATTCCGGATCCGGCTGGCCCAGCTATTTCCAGCCGGCACACGAGGATGCCCTGATCGAGCGGCGCGATACCACTCTGGGCATGGTCCGCACCGAAGTCCTTTGCTCGGGATGCCAGGCGCACCTCGGTCACGTCTTCCCGGACGGCCCCCCGCCCACGGGGTTGCGCTATTGCATCAACAGCGTCTGCCTGGCTTTCCATCCCGCCAAAGACGCACCACAGGCTACTTGACGACCCGCAGGCTTGGACCACCCTTGCCGCCGCCCCCGCCGGACGGCGGGGGATCGTCGTCCGGTCCATCACCGTCTTCCCGGTCCTCTTTCCGCGAACGATTCACGTCAGCGGCGTCGCGGTCTTCACCTCCGCGAACCGCACGCAATCGCGGGCGTCCCTTGCGATCCTCGCCGGTTTCGGAGCTTGACGAATGCCCCACTTCGCTGCCGTCGGGGAAGGTCTCATCCGTCTCGTCGGCAAAGGTCGCACCCTGCCCCGAATCACGGTCCACGATCGCGCGGATGGCATGCATCGGCACGAAGATCTGCTCGGGATGGCCACCAAAGCGAGCCTCGAACGAGACGCCCACACGGTCCATGTGAAAGTTCCGAACCGCGTTCGGGCCGACGTTCAGCTGGATATGGCCCTCCTCCACGAAGGCCGCCGGCACAACGACCCCCTCGGCATCGGCATTCACGACCAGGTGCGGCACGTGCCCTTGGTCGACGATCCAGTCGTAAAAGGCGGGAACCAGGTACGGACGCTTGGACAGCATGATCAGGCTTCGCGCATCTCGCGCTCGACTTCGGTGAGACTCGCCTGGAACGTGGGCCGGTTGAAGACGCGGTCCATGTAATCCAGGATCGGCTTGGCATTCGGGCCACTGAGTTCGATACCGTATTTCGGCAGGTACCACAGCAAGGCGGCAAGCGTGACGTCGGCGAGGGAAAATTCCTCGGACATGAAAAAAGGCATGGCCGAGAAGATGGGCGCCGCCGACAGCAGGCTTTCCTTGAGCTGCTTGCGGGCACGAGCCACGGTTTTCTCGCCTCGTTCGAATTCCGGCAGCAGACCGTACCAGTCGCTTTCGATTCGGTATAGCGCGGTCCTCACCTTGGCCCGACTGACCGGATCGACCGGCATCAGCGGCGGATGCGGGAAGCGCTCGTCGAGGTATTCCATGATCACGCGGGCGTTGGTGAGTACCAGGTCGCGATCGGCCAGCACCGGTACGGTTCCCTCGGGCGAGAGATCGTAGAAGTCTTCCGGCGCTTCCTGCTCGGAGAGATCGATGATCTCGGCAGTCAATTCCTTTTCCGCGAGGACAATCCGGGTGCGGTGACAGTCCGGTGAATCCGGACTCGTGAACAAGGTCATGACCGAACGACGATTGACGGTCGCCATTGGCGCCTCCCGTGATGCAGTGTCTTAAAGAGTCATCATAACAAAAACCCGGCCTCGGGGCCGGGTTTACGGGGAACGAAATCGCATTCATTAGGGACGCTCTGGACGAACGCCACATCGCCCTGCTCAATCCGCCAGGCCACTGCGTGTTCGGCGTTGCGTTGCCTTGAGGTGGCTACACCGACGACACGGCCACAAGCTCGTCGTGCATCCATCCGAGCCCCTGGCAATCCACACCTTGACACTAACCGTTCGTGCAGGGCTTACCTGCACCATGATGTGGTCTGTCAGTGCTTGATGTCGCGCCAGTATTCTTTCTTCACCAGATACATCAGCACACTGAAAATGAACAGGAAAACGAGCACGTACGGACCGTAATGCATTCGAAGCAGCGCCGCCGGTTCGGCCATGTAGACCATGAACGCGGTCAGATCGTGCATCTTCCGTTCGAACGCCTCCTGACTCATGGTGCCCGGCCGCTCCGGCGCCTTGAGATCGACCAGTTCCTGCCTCGTGTTCTCGCCCTCGCCGTGAGTCTCGTAGACCGGCTGAAGCAAGCCCTGTTCGGCGGCAAGCACGTGCGGCATGCCTACGCCGGGAAACGCCGCGTTGTTGACCCCCCAGGGGGCATCGGGATCCGCGTAGAAGGTCGTCAGGTAGGTATACAGCCAATCAGCACCCTGGACGCGTGCCACGAGGGTGAGATCCGGCGGAACGATCCCGAAGGTGTTCTTCGCGTAGCCAGCCGGCATGTGGCTCTCGATGGTGTCCCCAGGCTTGGTGGTTTCCGTGGGCATCAGCTCGGCGAGCTGCTCGTCGGAGAGGCCAAGATCCTTGCCGATGCGTCCAAAGCGCATCATCGACGCGCTGTGGCATGTCGAACAACTATCCATGAACGTCTGTGCACCGCGGTAGAGTGAGGCCTCGTCGCCCAGGTCGACGTTAGCCTCTTTCAACGGGTAGCTGCCGCTAGCGGCCTTGGCACCGGATGCGACCAACATGCCGAGAACAACGATGAGAAAGGTGAGTCGAGTCATTGCAGTCGCTCCGGCACGGGCTTGGTACGTTCAAGGCGGCTGATGACGAACAGCGCGACGAAGAAGCCGAAGTAAACGGTGGACAAGAGTTGCGCGGCGAGCGTGGCGATCGGACCCGGGGGCTGTGTGCCAAGGTACCCCAGGCCGACGAACGCCGCGACGAAGGCGAACAGGTTCACCTTGAATGCCGTGGAGCGATAACGGATCGAGCGGGTGCGATTACGGTCGATCCACGGCATCACGAACAAGATCAGGATGGCCGTGACCATCGCCACCACGCCGAAGAACTTGTCGGGGACGGCGCGTAGGATCGCGTAGTGCGGGGCGAAGTACCACACCGGGGCGATATGTTCGGGCGTCTTGAGCGGGTCGGCCGGGATGAAGTTCGGGTGCTCGAGGAACAGCCCGCCACCGTCTGGCCAGTAGAACAGTACCGCGGCGAAGATGAACATGAACACGCCCAGGCCGAACAGATCCTTGACGGTGTAGTACGGATGGAACGGGATGCCGTCGACCGGTTTTCCGGTGGCATCCTTGTTTTCCTTGATGTCGACGCCGTCTGGGTTGTTCGAACCCACCTCGTGCAAGGCCATGATGTGGCCGCCGATCAGGAACAGCAGCACCAGCGGGAGCGCGATCACGTGCAGGGCGAAAAAGCGGTTGAGGGTCGCGTCGGAGACGACGAAGTCACCCCGAATCCACTGAGCCAGGTCGGGGCCGATCACGGGGACCGAACTGAACAGCGAGATGATCACCTGCGCACCCCAGAAGGACATCTGTCCCCAGGGCAGCAAGTAGCCCATGAAGGCCTCGGCCATCAGGACCAGCAGGATGAGGACGCCGAAGATCCAGATCAGTTCGCGCGGCTTCTTGTAACTGCCGTACATCATGCCGCGGAAGATGTGCAGATATACCGCAATGAAGAAGAATGACGCACCAGTCGAATGCATGTAGCGCAGCAACCAGCCCCACTCCACGTCACGCATGATGTATTCGACCGAGGCGAACGCGTCCTCGGCCGACGGCTTGTAGCTCATCGTCAGCCAGATACCCGTGACGATCTGCAGCACGAACACCACCAGCAGCAAGGAGCCGAAGTAGTACCAGAAGTTGAAGTTTTGCGGGACGTAGTACTTTGCCAGGTGCGCATTCCAGAAACGCGACACCGGCAGACGATCGTCGACCCACTTACCCAGGTTGTTCATCATGCGACATCCTCCTCGGTACCGCCCACGCGAAGGATTTGCTCGCTGACGTAGACGTACTGGGGAACCTCCAGGTTGGTGGGTGCCGGAACCCCTTTGTAAACGCGACCCGACAAGTCGAACTTCGAGCCATGGCAGGGGCAGAAGAAGCCGCCTTTCCACTCGTCTCCCAGATCGTCCGGCGCGACCTCGGGGCGGTAGGTCGGCGCGCAGCCCAGGTGCGTGCACAGGCCGACGATCACGAGAAAACGCTCGTGGCTCGGGCGCGCACGATAGAGGTTGGTCGCAAAGGCCGGTTGCTGGCTCGAGACGCTAGAGTCCGGGTCGCGCAGCTTGTCGGTCACCTCGGTCAGGGTCTCGAGCATGCGCTCGGTGCGATGCACCAAATAGACGGGCTTGCCACGCCAGGCGACGGTCGTCATCTGACCCGGGGCAAGCTTGCCGATGTTCACGTCGACCGGCGCACCGGCCGCCTGGGCCTTGGCACTGGGCTGGAACGAGCTCAGAAACGGCACGGCGGCAAAGCCGACGCCCACCGCGCCCACCGCCGTCGCGGCGCCGGTCAGGAACCGGCGCCTTGCCGGGTTGGAGGGAGAATCAGCCATCGTCACGTCGTACTCCTGGAGGTTGTCCGTCAATCGATCGCAGCGGAAAGACGGTATCCCGGCTGCTCGGTTGGCACGCGCCCGCCGGCGGGGTTCGGGGGCGGCAGCACGCAACACCTGCCATTTTTACGGCCGAGGTAGTTTAGACATCTGGCCCGACCGGTCAAACAAGCGGGCTTAATACCCTGGACTCGAGGTTTTATTAGTAAACCTCTGCACGAGTGCCTCACCCCTGGTGCAAGGCGCGGTCTACTGTGAATGGCAGGCGCTCCTTGGCTCAGGTCACAACGACGCAAACGGCCGCTTGGCTGCCCGGCAGCGACGCGGTCAATTCGCGATAGAGGCTCCCCAAACGCGGGCGACAGCTACTGCGAAGACCGTTCAGGCCGGATTGTCGATGTCGATGAAGCGGTGTTCGATCCCGAATTCCTCGGCCAGGCGTTCACCGAGCTGTCGAACCCCGCCGGTCTCGGTGGCATGGTGGCCGGCGGCGAAATACGTGACGCCCGACTCCCGCGCCATGTGCGTGGTTCGCTCGGAGATCTCGCCGGAGATAAAGGCATCCAGGCCGAGCTCGATCGCCTCGGCGAGCATGTCCTGGGCCCCGCCAGTGCACAGGCCGAGTCGCTCGATCGGCCGTTCGACCGGCCCGACCACCAGGGGTGTGCGGCCTAGCTCGGCCTGCAAGCGTGCGGCGAGCTCGCCACCGGTACATGGGTCCTCGAGCCGGCCGGCCACGGCGAGTTGCTGGTGCCCAAACCGTTCGGTCACCTGAAGCCCGAGCAAGCCGGCAAGCCACGCGTTGTTGCCAAGCCCCTCGTGACCGTCGAGCGGCAGATGATACCCGACCAGGTTGATGTCGTGTGCCAGCAAGGTTGCGATCCGCCGGCGCTTCATGCCGGTAATCGTCGATGATTCGTTCTTCCAGAAATAGCCGTGATGCACCAGGATCGCGTCTGCCTCTGCCTCGACTGCGGCGTCGAGCAGGGCCTGACACGCGGTCACGCCAGTCACCAGGCGCCGGACTTCGCGCCGCCCTTCCACCTGAAGACCGTTGGGGGCGTAATCCCGGTAGCGCTCAGGTTCGAGAAGCTGCTCGCAGTATTCGAGTAGCTCGCGGATATCGACCGTCTCGGGCATGGGCGCTCCTCCTGTCGTGTCCGGTATGCCGGGCAAACCCTAGCACGTTCTCCGCCCAGTCCGCTTGGCGGGCCTCACCCGGCATGTTCCAATGCCGACACACACCGGAAGGGTCCCGTCCCACATGCCCAGCCCTCGTTCGGCCCGCCTGCTGTCGCGCCGCTTCCTGCCTTATTTCTTCACCCAGGCGCTGGGGGCGTTCAACGATAACGCCTTCCGGTTTTCGGTGATGTTCCTGATCACCTACCGAATCAGCGAGTCGGGCAGCGGCGAGATCGACGTACTGATGAATGTTGCCGCCGGGCTGTTCATCCTGCCGGGACTGATTTTCTCTCCCATGGCCGGGCACTGGACCGATCGGCTCGATCAGGCGCGCCTGGCTCGGTGGTTAAAATGGACCGAACTCGGACTCATGCTCGTGGCCGCCGTGGCGTTCTGGTGGCAAAGCGTCCCATTGCTGATGTTGTTGGTCTTTCTGATGGGGACGCAATCGGCCTGGTTCGGTCCCTTGAAGTACGCGATCGTCCCGCGTCACCTGCCTGCCGACATGTTGATGCGCGCCAACGGCTGGGTCACTGCGAGCACCTTCGCCGCGATCCTGCTGGGCACGCTGACGGGTGGGCTGCTCGCGGCCACCGGGGAACGCGCCACCCTGATCGCAAGCGCGCTCGTCATCGGCGTGGCCGTCGCCGGCGTGGTGGCCTCGCGTCTCATCCCGGCCGCGCCGCCACCGGGGCGCCTGCCGAACCATGTCGGCCCGCTCGAAAGCTGGGCCGCTACCTGGCGCCTGTTGCTTGCGCAGCCAAGCAGCCTGCGCCAGTCGATGTGGCTGATCAGCTGGTTCTGGTTCGTGGGCGCGGGATATCTCACGCAGTTTCCCCGCTTTGCCGAGAACGTGCTCGACCTGCCGGCCGACGGGGCCACTGGCCTGCTCGCGTTGTTCGCCCTGAGCATCGGCGCCGGAGGCCTGGCCGTGGGCTACTTAGGCGGGAGTCGTCCCCCGCGGATACTGGCGCCGTTCATGGCGCTGGGCGTGGCACTGATCGCCATCGACTGGTATCGGGTCGCCTGTGCCCCGAATCCGGCGCTTTGGCGGATCGGAATCGACGTGGCATTGACCGGTCTTTGCGCCGGTGGCCTGGTCGTGCCGCTCTACAGCCACCTGCAACGCGCCTCCCGGCCCGCTCAACGAGCCCGGCTGATCGCGGCACTCAACGTGCAGAATGCGCTGGCGATGGTGGTGAGCAGCGGGCTGGGCATCCTGTTGTTTGCCGTCGTCGCGATCGACCTGCCGACCTTCTTCCTGCTGTTCGGCGGCAGCGGGCTGTTGGTGGCCGCCACCACCTGGTGGCGCTGGGGCGGGATATGGCCGACCCATCGGACCCAAAGCCGCTAAGGGCATTTCTGCACGAACCCGATACCGCGCTGCGCGCCTTGATCAGGAACGACTCGCCAAGCCTTCGGTAGTATCGGATCCGTACAGAGATTGCGCAAAACGACGGCAACGCCAAGCATCGAAACGCCAGGCTCAGCCATCGAGGCCGATCATGTCCCACTCGTCCCTGCCGTGCTCGCGGCGCAGACAGACGGCTCGCCCTCCGGCCAACTCGCCGGCACAGTAATCGGCCGTCTCCTCGGCCACCGACCACCAACCCGTCTCCACCCGCTCGGCTTCCCCGCGGTGTCGGATCGGGGCCTCGGGTCGCCTGGCCTTCTCCAGCCACCACAGCGGGCGAAAGGGTCCGATACCGAGCGAGACCGGACCACCGCTGGATCGAACCGAGCCGATCGGTCCGATCCGCGAACACGACGGCGGCACCAGGCCCGTTGCCCACTGCAATCGACCGACACCCGCCTCGCCAAGCCGCGCCTGAAGGCGATGCCACAAGGCCTGTTCGTCCCGGGCGCGCTCGGCGCCATCGGCAAACAGGCTGCCCTGCCCCGACGCAGGCGTCACGAAGCGATCGGCCTCGACTCGCAGCCAGGTGACCGGTCTCATTCCGTCGATCGACTCTAGCCGCAAGCGCAACTGCGCCAGCCAGAGTCGTTCGTCGCGCCCTGGCTCGGCGGTGGCGATCGCCACCTCGGTGGGCGGGACGACCTCATGGCCCAGCACCACACGGAACCAAGCCGTCGCCAGCCCTCGGAGGCGAAGAAAGTCGACCAGGCCGACCATCGGTGCGCGAGCGATCAGCAGCAGGCGGTCGACCTGCCCCGCCGGGTCCCAGAGACTCACTTCCCGGGCATACCGAGTCGGCAGTTCCAGGTCCGGCAAGGGCCAGTCCCGTTCGGCAAACAGGCGGTCCAGATCGACGAGCAGGGCCGATTCGGCGCGCATGGCCAGCCCGTCTCGCGGCAGACGCCGCACCTCGGCCAGCCGCTCCAGGCCCAGTTCTTTAAAGCGCCGAATCCAGTCTTCGGGCCAGTCTCCAGACCGCTCAAGCGCGGCAAGCGACAAGCCACCGACCGCCGTTACCTGGTGGCGACGATCACACAGCCAGGCTCGTGACTCGTCCGCGACGGCTGCCAGGGCCCAGGCGATCCGCGGATGCGGGGCCCCGGCCGCCCGGACCACGAGGTGACGCTCGGCGAGCGCTTGCACCACAGTCTTCGTCAAGGCCGACAATCCGCCGAATAATGCCGCACTGCCCCCTAGCTCCAGCAACAACCCCGGCATGCCTTCACCCGGTGGACACGTCACGCGCGAGGTGAACTGGCCGCTCCACTCACCCCATTGGGCCAGCCAATCCGCGATGGCCGCTTCGTCCAGCGACAGGCAACGCAGCGGTGCCACGCCCGTCGAGGCAGCGTCCCGGTGGCGGGATCGGGCGATGGCCAGGCTCTGGCCCGGCGCAATGCCCAGCTCTTGCGCCGGGCGATTCGCGGCGACGACCCGGGAGCGACCGGCCTTGTCGATCAACAAGACTGCCGGTGGCCGATGGTGACGGTCGTCTTCTGGACAACGGCATTCGAACCAGGCCTCGGGAAAACGCAATGCCAACCAGAAGGACTCGCCCCGAACCGATCGCTGGGAGGTGGACATGACGGCTCCGTGATGTGAATACTGTTCTTTTTTACAGTATACTGCGCCCTCGTTTCCACCACCGCCAGCCCTATGACCGAATCGCCCCCCAACCGACCGCTCACGCCCCGCCAGGCCGAGATCCTCGCGTTCATCCGCGACACAATCCACGAGACCGGCATGCCGCCGACCCGGGCGGAGATCAACACCGCCCTGGGCTTTCGTTCGCCCAACGCGGCGGAGAGCCATCTCAAGGCCCTGGCGAAAAAAGGGGCGATTGAGCTGCTGGGCGGTCGTTCCCGCGGCATCCGCCTGACCGACGACGGTCACCGCGAGGAGCTGGCCGTCATCGGGCGGATCGCCGCGGGTAGTCCCGTACTGGCCGCCGAGCATGTCGAGGCCCAGGTGCCGGTCAATCCCGCCTTGTTCCGCCCCCGGGCCGATTACCTCCTGCGCGTGCGCGGCATGAGCATGCGCGATGCCGGGATTATGGACGGCGATCTTCTCGCCGTGCATCGCACCGAGGATGTCCAAAATGGCCAGATCGTGGTTGCCCGGCTGGCCGATGAGGTCACGGTCAAGCGCTATCGTCGGCGCGGCGCCAAGGTCTGGCTGATCCCTGAGAACAGCGAAATGACGCCGATCGAGGTCGACCTGAAACGCGAGGAATTGATCGTCGAGGGGCGGGTCGTCGGCGTGCTGCGCACCTTCGACTGACGGAGACCAGCGGCCATGGGAGAACGGCAACCGAAAGGACAAGCCCTCACTGCCCTGCTGGCACGACAGGATATCTGGCGTGGACGGCAGATTCAGCCAGGCACGGCGCGCGCCGGCGACGGCTTTCCCAGCGGCTGGTCCGAACTCGATGGATTGCTGGGCGGCGGTTGGCCGCGCGAGGGTTTGGTTGAATTGTATGCCGACACCCCGTCGGCCCGGTCAGACCGACGCCCCCTCGACCGACTCGAACGCAGGCCGCTGCTCGAGTTTCGCGACTGGTTCCAGGCCTCCCTGGGCCACGGCCTCACCGACCTGTTGCTCCCCTGGATCGCCGCCCTGTCCCGGGCCGGGCGGGTAGCGCTGATCAATCCGCCGGCCCGCCCCTGCGTCGAGCGCTGGCGTGAGGAAGGCGTCTCGCTCGAGAACCTGTTGCTGGTCAGGCCGCGGGACCTGCGCGAACTGGGTTGGGCCACGGAGGAAGTGTTGCAGGCCGGCGTGCATCCCCTGGTGGTGAGCTGGATGCCGCCGTTGGGGTTCGCCCTGCGCCGTCGGCTGAAACTCGCCGCCGAATCGGGTCGAGCCTGCCTGGTTACCCCCTACCCCGGGCCATCATGTCAATCGGGGCAATCGGGTAACGCGGCCAGCCCCGCCGGCTTGCAACTCGCCATTCGACGCGAAACAGACAGCCTCCTCGTCCATCGCCACAAGCCCTTTCACCCCCACGAGGTACGCCTGGAACTCACCACCGCTCGGCCAGCACAGGCCGCCGAGCACGGTCGACAGACGCGGCCCGGCTTGCCCCTGGCGATGGCCCTGACAGTAGCCGTGGATCGATCCTGAACGGGAATTCAGCGACCGATGGCCTGACGGTAAGCCGGCATCACCGAAGGAATCGCCTGCTCGAGTGCCTGGATGCGATTGCCGCTCGCCGGGTGGGTGCTGAGCCATTCCGGCCCGCCCCCGCCACCGTGCGCCTGCATCTTCTGCCACAGCGAGACCGCGGCCCGCGGATCGTAGCCGGCCCGCGCAGCGAGCAGCAGACCCACCTCGTCGGCCTCGTATTCCATCCGCCGACTGAACGGCAGGTCGATCGCCACGGTCGCCACCTGCTGCGCCATTGCGGCCGTACGACTGTCGAGCCCGCCCAGTGCCGAGGCGACCGACAGGCCCATCTGCTGGCTCATCGCCATGGACATCTTTTCACGGGTGTGACCCGAGAGCGCGTGGGCGATCTCGTGGCTGATCACCTGTGCCAGTTCGTCATCGGTCGGCTGCAGCTTCTCGAGCATCCCGGTGTTGATCCCGATCTTGCCGCCGGCCATGGCGAAGGCGTTGATCGATTCGTCGCGGAACACGCGTGCCTCCCAGCGCCAATCGGCGGCCTCGGGGTAGATGCGGGTCGCCTCCGGCACGAGCCGCTGGGTGATACTGGTCACGCGGCGACTCATCGACGACGAGGCCGGCAGTGTTTCCTTCTGGCGCGACATCTCGGTGTAGGCCTGGTACGCCATCTGGTTGGCCTGTCCTTCGGGCACGATCATCAGCTGGTTACGACCGGTGACCGGGTGCGTCGTGCAACCCGCCACGACCGTGACGACGGCCAACAAGGAAACGACGAGCGGAAAACGCATGGCAGGCAACCTCATTTCGCGGAGTCGAATATCCCGGGGCGTGCTCGAACCGGGTTTCGATAAATCAGGATTTCAATGAACAGGGGAAACAATGACAACACCCTGGCTAGGGAAACTCGGCACGAATGCCATATCGCTGAAGCGCGCCTTGAGCCGGGCATCTGCTGCGTTGTCGTCCTTGGAAAGAGAATAACTCGTCCGCGGTAGACGAACGCCTTGCATCTGCCCGGCGCAAGACGCGCCCTGCAGCTTGGCGAGCCCGCCCCTGCTCCGCGTTACGCTGTCTTGACGTGGCCACCGGCACCCCGGCGTTCAAGCGCCTTGATCACGAACGACTCGCCCAGCCTTCAGTGGCATGGCAGTCGTGCAGAGGTTCCCTGGGAGACCAGGATCGTGCACGCGGGTTCCTGACCGTCACGCCATACCGCGGTAAAACTACCCGCCTAAAGCGCGGATTGCCTCGTCAAGCTCGTCGTCGATCAGGCTCGACTCCAGATCTACGCCCAGCTTCTGGGCAGCCATGATCGGCCGGTCGTCTGGCGTTCGGTCGATGCCGCGCGCCTGAGCGATCGCGCAAATGACCACGTCGCTGTAGTTCGGGTCACCATCATGCTGGTAACCGAGATCGCCGCAGTGCTCGATCACCTCGGCGAACATGTCGGGAAAATCCCAGGCCTTGACGATGTTTCCGCCCAACCTCGATTGCAGGTTCTCGACCAGCTCGGTAAGCACCGCGGGCGCCTCCAGCAGCTTGGGGATGTCCTCGGCAACCACGATAACCGGAATGCCGCCCACGCTATGCAGTAGCCCGGCCAGCAATGCCTGGTCGGGATCCAGCCGTGTATAACGCCTGGCGATGTGATTGGACAGTGCCGCGACCTGCGTCGCGAAGGCCCAGTGATCACGCATCACCCGCTTGATGGTCGCCGTTTCGGCCCGAAACAGTTGCTGGGTGGAGAGCGACACGATCAGCTGGCTCACCGTGCGCATCCCTAGCCGCGAAACGATCTGGGTGAGGTTGTCGATGTGTTGCGCACCCCGGTACAGCGGGCTGTTCGCCACCTGGATCAGGCGCGCGGCGATAGCCGGATCCTGCGAGATCACGTCCACCAGGTCACTGGCGGAGCTGTTGGGGTCGTCGATGATCCGACGGGCCCGCAGCGCAACGTCCGGAAGGACCGGCAAGGCGATGCCCTTGTCGCGGATCTTGTTGATGATCGCCTGTTCGAGAGCCGGATTGGCCACGTTTTCTTCTCCCTGAAACCGCTGCCAGACAAGGGCGACAGCGGCCTCGATATCAGTGGGCGAGCCGCGCGTATTTCACGCGCTTGGGCAGGTCGGCGTCGTCGCCAAGCCGCTTCTTCCGGTCAGCCTCGTATTCCTGGAAATTGCCCTCGAAGAACATCACCGAGCCGTCGTCCTCGAAGGCGAGGATGTGCGTGGCGATCCGGTCGAGGAACCAGCGATCGTGCGAGATCACCAGGGCCGAACCGGGAAAATCCAGCAAAGCGGTTTCCAGCGCCCGCAAGGTCTCGACGTCGAGATCGTTGGTCGGCTCGTCGAGTAGGAGCACGTTGCCACCGGACTTCAACAACTTGGCGAGATGCACCCGGTTGCGCTCACCGCCCGACAGATCCTTCATGAACTTCTGCTGATCCTGGCCCTTGAAGTTGAACCGGCCCAGGTAGGCGCGCGACGGCATTTCGAACTTGCCGACCGTGATGAAATCGTGGCCGTCGGAGATCTCCTGCCAGACCGTCTTGGTATCGTCAATGTCTTCGCGCGACTGCGAGACGTAGGCCAGCTCGACGCTCTCACCGATCTCGATGTTGCCGTCATCCGGCTGCTCCTCGCCGATCAGCATGCGGAACAGGGTCGACTTGCCGACGCCGTTCGGGCCGATGATGCCGACGATCCCGCCCTTGGGCACCGAGAACGACAGCCCCTGGTAGAGCTCGCGGTCGCCGAAGGCCTTGCTGAGATTCTCCGCCTCGATGACCTTGTCGCCCAGGCGCGGACCGGGCGGGATGTAGATCTCGTTGGTCTCCGAGCGCTTCTGGTATTCCTCGGACTGGAGTTCCTCGAAGCGCTTCATGCGCGCCTTGGACTTGGCCTGACGGCCCTTGGGGTTCTGGCGCACCCACTCGAGTTCCTCCTTCATGGCCTTCTGGTGCGCGGACTCGGCCTTTTCCTCCTGCTTGAGGCGCTTTTCCTTCGCCTCCAGCCACTGCGAGTAATTGCCTTCGAACGGGATGCCCTGACCTCGGTCGAGCTCGAGGATCCAGCCGGCGACATTGTCGAGGAAATAGCGATCGTGGGTGACCGCAACCACGGTGCCGGAGAATTGCTGCAGGAACCGCTCCAGCCATGCAACGGATTCGGCATCGAGGTGGTTGGTCGGCTCGTCGAGGATCAGCATGTCCGGGTTGGACAGCAGTAGGCGGCACAGCGCCACGCGGCGACGCTCACCACCGGAGAGATTGGTAACGTCGGCATCCCAGGGCGGCAGGCGCAGCGCGTCGGCGGCCACCTCGAGCTTGCGGTCGAGATCCCAGCCGCCGCCGGCCTCGATCTGGTCCTGCAGCTTGCCCTGCTCTTCCATCAGCGCCTCGAAATCGGCGTCCGGGTCGGCGAACTGCTCGGAAACCTTGTTGAAGCGCTCAAGTAATTCGGCCATCTCGCCGACACCATCCATGACGTTGCCGCGCACGTCCTTGTCCGGGTCGAGGTCCGGTTCCTGCTTGAGGTAACCGATCTTGATGCCCGGTTGCGGGCGCGCCTCGCCGATGATGTCGGTGTCGACGCCGGCCATGATGCGCAGCAGGGTCGACTTGCCGGCACCGTTGTAACCGAGCACGCCGATCTTCGCACCGGGAAAGAAGTTGAGGTTGATGTCCTTGAGGATGTGCTTTTTCGGCGGGACGACCTTGCCCACGCCGTTCATGGTAAAGATGTATTGAGCCATAGGGTCCGAGACTTTGTGTTGTTGCAAACGAAATGAAGCGGCACTATCCCGCAGGGACGGCCCGGCGGGCCAGGATCCCCCTCAGTGGGTTTCCCCTGCCCGCAGCGCACTTCCCCGGAATAGCGGAAGCGAATCTGCCCAGAACTTTGCCCAGAACTTTGCCCAGGATTTTTCTCAGGATTTTGCCCAGGGTTTTCTCAGGTTAGCCGCCGCGTTTGATCACAAGGATACCAGCACTGTGCCGCGACTTGATGCCCCGCGCCCCACTCAGCCGCTCGCCCGCTCATCCAGGCGGTGGTCCGTGCCTTGCGGATACCCATGTGCCCGTCATCTGGCGATCCCGCGGCTCGCTAGCCTGCTGGCATGGGCCGTCCTGCTGACCTTGCTGGCCATGCCGGCGCCTGCCGCCGAACGACCCGAGCTTCACGTGTTGATCGATGTCTCGGGAAGCATGAAGAAAACCGACCCGGAAAACCTGCGCGAACCGGCCTTGCGCCTGCTCGGCGATCTGGTCCCCGAGGAGAGCCGGGTGCGGCTCGACCTGTTCGGCAGCCGGATCACCTCGGTGCTGCCGGCCTCCGAGGCCACGCCCGAGACCAAGCGGGCGATGCGACAGGCCGCCGCCCGCGTCCGTTCCGACGAGCCGTACACCGACATCCCGGCCGCCCTGGACGCCGCGAACGGTGACTGGGGCGAGGAGACGGCGCGCAACGTCATCCTGCTCTCCGACGGCAAGGTCGACATCTCCCCGGACGAGGCCGTCAACGCTCGCGCTACCGCGCGCCTGCGCGCTGAGGTGATCCCGGCGCTGATCGATGCCGAGGTCCAGGTGCACACCGTCGCCCTCTCCGAGGGTGCGGACCAGGCCATCCTCACCGAGATCGCCGAACGCACCGGTGGATTGGCACTGAGCGCGCGCAGCAACGAGGACCTGCAACGCGTGTTTCTCGCCCTGTTCGAGGCGACCGCTCCCCGTACGGGCGTGCCGTTGGTGGATAACCGTTTTCGTGTCGATGGGAGCATCAGCGAGCTTACGCTGGTCGTGTTCCGGGCCGAGGACGCCGACCCCACCCGCATCCAGATCCCCGACGGTGGGGAGATCGATATCGAGATCGCCGGCACCCTCGCGGACTGGCGTTGGGACGACAGCGCCGGTCGCGACCTGATTACCGTGCGCGATCCACCAGCGGGCAGCTGGCGCATCCTTGCAGCCGAAGACCCCGACAACCGGGCGCTGGTCATCACCGACCTCAAGCTCGCCATGTCGGGGGTGCCCAGCCGGATATTCCCGGGCGAGGTGGTCGACGGCACCCTTGTTCTGACCAATCATGGTGAGCCGATCGTCGAGCCACGGCTGACCCGGGACATTGAGGCCAATGTGGCCGCCCATGATCCTCAAGACACGGTGATCGAGGCGCTCGAACTCAACGATATCGGTGCCGACCCGGACGTGCTCGGTGGCGACAGCCGCTACGATTTCCGACTGCGCCTCGATGGCGATACGGGCATCTACACCCTAGAGGGCCGGGCAAGCGGCCCAACCTTCGAACGAGTCATTAGAAGGAAGATCGCACTGGCCCGGCTGGCGCCTTTCGAAGCGCGCGTGGTGCGTCCGCACCTCGCCGCTTATGACGCCGACAGCGGTGAGGAAACCTCCGAGCCGAACGCCCAGTTGATCATCGAGCAGGACGTCGCCCTGCTCGACCCTCGCGACTCGCGGTTGGTTGCACGAGTCGAATGCCGCAACGACGAGCCGACGGGTGTAGAGGTCCCGCTCGATCGGGCCAGGAACCGCGTCGCACTCCCGCCGACCGGGGCGGGCGACTGCCGCGTCGTCGGGGAGGTCATCGGCACGACTCGGGATGGGCGCGAGGTGAGCCTGCCGCTCGACGCGTCGATCCCGGCGCCCCCGGTCCCGAAGCTGGTCGACGCTCCGGCCACCGACCAGCCGGATGACGAGGCAAAGCCGCGTGAACCAGGTGAACCGGGCGGTCCCACGGTGACGGCCATCCTGATCGGTCTGGCCGGGCTCGCCGCTCTGACAGTGTTCGGCCTCATCTGGGGGGCGCTTGTCCGACGACGCCGTAAACAACTGATCGAGGCGGCGCGGCATTGACCCCGCGCCCTTACGCCTAACCGATTCATCACGGGAACCGACCGATGTTCGATTACCTTCTTAGCCCAGGCTGGGCCATCATCGCCACCGAATTGCTGGCAGGCTTTGTGGTCATCTCCCTGGTCCTCGCCGCCCTCGTCTGGCATGGACAACGCCGTCACACGACAGCGGCCGAGCGCCTGCTCGACGATCGGGACCCGATCAGGCGGGCCACCGAGGAAATGGTCGATCGACAGTTCCAGCGGGCCGGGCCGAGGATCCAGCTCGACGACGAACAACGCGTGGAATACACCGAACGCGGCGTCGACGCGATCGAAGCGATGGTTGCCCCTTGGCTTGAACCCGGGCGTCACGACCTGTCGGCGGTGGCCCGCCGTTTTCTGCAGGTGCGCCAGGCCGATCTCGAGCAGATGCTCAACCTGGCGTGTGCCGAAATCGAGCGACAAGCCAAGGAGGACACCCGCCTGACCGAACTCGAGGCAGGTATCGCCGATCTGCGCGAACAACGCGACCGCCAGGCCAAGCAACTCAACGAGTCGATCGAGACCGTCAACGTCATGGTTCGCGAGTACGGCCGTAAGTTTGACTACGACAAGGAACCGCACGTCGCCACGGTGCTCAAGGCGATCGTCATGATCGAGGAAATGGATGCCGGCGCGGACTGCGAGACCGCGAAGAAACGGGCCGACGACGTCTTCAGTGAAGACCTGGTCGCGTCGACCGCCCCAGTCCGCGAACCGGCTGCATCGTCACGCGAGCCAACAGGGCCAGCAGGGAGCGGAGGTCATTCCGGGGAAGCCGCCGAGGATGCGCCCCCGGCGCCCCCGGGTCGTGAACCGTCACTCGATCAGGCAAGCGGCCGGGAACCCACTACCGAGGCCCAGCCCGGAGACCAGGTGGCTGGGGCTTTGGATCGAGTTGACGCGCCCCCTGAGTCCGTGGCGACCGACATCCCGACGGCGGCCTCCCCCAAGGCCCCCGCCGAGGCATCCGTCGTTGGCGACGAGCGCCCTGGGGATGTCGGCCCTGGGACCAGGCCAGCCGCGAAAACGGCTGCATCCCCCGCCGACCCAACCAACGGGCGCTCCTCATCGGAGAAAGACGCTTCCGACACCGACGTCGACGACATCGATGCATTGATCGCCGAGGCACGGGAAGCCACGTCTTCCCAACCAGTCTCTCGCCCCAGCGCGCCCCCGATCGAGGATTCACCGGTTGGACAACCCCCGGCCGGGAACGCCGCCGACAATGATGTCGACCGCGCTGCTGCCGACCGCCCGGCAGTCACCCCGGCAGTCACCCCGGCAGTCACCCCGGCAGATCGAACGGACCCTCGACAGGCGGAGGGGCCTGACGAGGCCGACGGCGAGAAACGAACAGACGGAGCAACCGGCGCAGACACGCCGACGCGTTTGGCTACCGATGCGGCGACCTCCCAAGATCCTTCCGCTGACCGGTCGCCCGGGGCAAGCGAAACACGCCGTGAAACCGACGAAGAGGCGGAAGAGAACGGCGTGATCGATCTCGACGAGGTCGAGATTCCCGACGATGACCAGGACACGCAGGAGACATCGGCCGAGACGTTCGACCTCGACGACATCGACGCGTTGCTCGACGCCGAGATCGCCAAGAAACACGGCAAGCCCGACTAAGGAAGATCTGCACGATCCGGCAGCATCGCTGTCTCGCCGCCTGGTCCGCAGTCTCGATGATGGATCGGAACACTGGCCCATCGCCCGTCGAGAGTTCGCGTTGCAGCTGCGGGCAAGCCAGTGGGGCGCCGGACCGGACAGGCCGCCAAGGCCCCATCGGCGCAATTGCCGCGCTAGAAAAGCGCCAAGGCCTCGTCACGGCGGACAGCATCATGTCTCTGGGCCCTTGGCGTGCCCACCTCGGGCGTCAGGCGTCAGGCGTCAGGCGTCAGGCGTCATCAAATCGTCTAACCAAAAAAACCCCGGCCAATGCCGGGGTGTTCGTTTCAGGGATCGACTCTGGCGCTTAGAGCGACTTGGTGCAGAAATACCAATCGGTGCACTCGTAGCCTTCGTTCTTGCGCTTCTCGGCCTCTGCGACCGTGTTCGGCGGCGGGACGATGACCTTGTCGCCGGGTTTCCAGCCTTCGGGCGTTGCCACGCCGTGCTCGGTGGAGGTCTGCAGCGAGTCGACCAGTCGAACGATCTCGTCGATCGAGCGACCATTGGTCTTCGGGTAGTAGAGCATCGCCCGCAGAGTGCCTTTCGGGTCGATCACGAAGGTCGCGCGAACCGCCGAGGTGTCAGACACACCCGGGTGGACCATTCCGTAGGCGTTGGATACCTGCATCGAGATGTCTTCGATGATCGGGAACGGAATCTCCTGGCCGAACTTCTCCTTGATGTTCTGCACCCAGGCCAGGTGGGCGTGGATGCTGTCGATCGACAGGCCGAGCAGATCGCAGTTGCGTTCCTGGAATTTGTCGAATGCTCGCGCAAACGCCATGAACTCGGTGGTGCAGACCGGCGTGAAGTCGGCCGGGTGCGAGAACAGTACCAGCCAGCGTCCGTCGTAGTCCGAAAGCTGCTTCATCCCGTGCGTGGTGTTCGCCTTGAAGTCAGGGGCACGCTCGTTGAGGCGCGGCATCGCGAGCCGCGGCTGATTCTGGGTTACTTGATCCTGGGTTGCCTGCGTATCGGTCATGGTCTGTTGAACCTCCGGTTTTGGATGATGGACGCAGCGAGCGGGAACCCCGCCCGACACAACAGACTCTAGCTTATGCTGGATCAATATATCTAATTAAATGTTTCTTTCTGGACGATAGGAATAATCTATCAATCATTTGCTCTGAGGAAAGATCGGACCACATTCCTCACCCAGGCATTCCGGCTCGACCACCAACGCGATCCCGAACGCCTCGAACACCCGGTCGCGCACCTCGCGGGCGAATCCAACGAACCCCTCGCCACTGGCTCCCCCGTAATGCAGGAGCACCAGCGCGTGCCGCGCCGAAACACCGACGCCGCCCTCGCGCCATCCCCTCAACCCGCAACGTTCGATCAACCAGCCGGCAGGGATCTTGATGCCGTCACTCACCGGGTATTGCGGCATCTCCGGCCAATGCCGGGCGAGCGTCTCGGCGCGCGACGGCGAGACGACCGGGTTATGGAAGAAGCTCCCGGCGCTGCCCGGCAAGCCGCCCCGCCAATCGGGGAGCTTGGCGAGCCGAACGCGGGTGATCATATCCGCGTAGGCCAGCGGCGTCATCGCGACGGGCGGCCGACCGGTCGCCGCCTGCCACGCCTCGAGAGCGGCCGAAAGCCCAGGGTAGTCGACCGGCGGCCAGTCCGCCGGCGGCCGGGTCGCGAGCGTCAGACCCACCCGCAGGATCAGCCAGCGACCTGCCTCGTCCTTGAATCGGCTGCGTCGGTACCCGAAGTCACAATCGTTCCGGTCGAGCCGTCGCAGGCGACGCTCTCGTCGATCCCAGGCATCCACCCAACGCACGCGATCACCCAGCTCGACCCCGTAGGCGCCGACGTTCTGCATGGGCGCGGCAGCGACCGTGCCGGGGATCTCGGCCAATGCCTCCAGCCCATACCAACCGCGCCCCGACGTCTCGCGCACCAACCGATCGAGACCCATTCCGCCCTCGGCGACCAGATCAACGCGATCGGCCGTTTGTGTCTCGAGCCACCAGGCGTCCGCGGCGAGATGCGCGCTGCGCTCGACGAACGGCTGGACGAATACCACGTTGGAGCCCCCGCCCAACACGCGCGTTGTCGGTTCGGCGAGCCAATCCGTGACTGCAGGCTGGTCGAACACATCGGCATCGAGACGATCGAGGATCAGCGCGGCCCCGGACCTGGCCGGCAACCGCAGGGTGTTGACCAGCGGCATGTGCTCGCGCCATCGCCAGCCGGGTGACGGGCTATCCGTTGCCGACCGGTTCATGCACCGATGCCGGCGCCGGGTTGCGACTGCGGTGAGGAATCGTCCGCCGCGTCAGCTTCTTTCGGTAGTTCGATCGGTGCCTCGCCGTGCGTGATTACCTGGATGATCGATTCGACCACGATCTCCGGCTGGTTCATCGGGGGATGGTCGACATTGATCAGTTTCTGCTTGGAGCGCCGGGTCGTGATCACACCCAGTGTTTTTGCCTCGTCGGGCCTGCAGACGCATACCCCGGGAATACCCAGCGCGGCGGCCAACCACCCACTCAAGTGATTGCCCGCGAGCACGTAGCGGCTCTGGGTGACCCGCCGCTGCCATTCATCGGCATCGGCCGGCGGGCAGGCCGATACGTCGTCGATGCTCACGCCAGTCTGCTGGAGCCGACGGCGGATCATGTCGATATCCTCGGCCGCGAACGGCAGGGAGTCGGGATCGATGAGCAAGTCGGTGACTACCGGTTCGGCCTCGATCGAGAGACCGTAGTCGGGATTGAGATCGTGCAGGGAATACTCGAGCACTGCCGCCAACAAAACACGCACGGACTGGACCCGGTGCAGATCGTCCGGGATCGGGTACTGCGAGTCATAGGGTTGGCGAACGGGCAGTTTCCCTCGCGACGGACGGGCGATTCCAACGGTCCTGCCCGGCAGGCGTCTGCTGGCGGCGAGGGTTCCCGGCAGACCGAAGGGATCGACGACGTAGTCGATCTCCCCCAGCCGTGGATCGCCGGCCAGTATCCGTTTCCAGGCACGGGCGGTACGCCAGCCCGAGGGCGTCAGACGCGATGCGGCCAAATGGGCGGGATCGAAGACCACCACGTCGTCCACCGCCGGGTGGCGACGGAACCACGGCGCGGCCGCCGGGCCGGTGATCACGCTGAACGCGAGGCCGGGACGGCCGCGGACCGCATCCGTCAGGGCCGGGAAGGTGGGAATGACCTCGTCCGGGAGATCGGGGGCGACTATCGCGATACGCATGCGGTCGGACGTCCTGAAGTGAAAGCGATTGACGTTGCCTGCCGCCCAGCCGCCGGGGGACAGGCGGATGGTCGAGGTGTCGGAATCCGGGGCAAGGCTGCATGCTAAACTGCCGCGCCCTGAATAACCAATCATCACCACTGTTGCCCCGAATGTTGCCCGGAACGCTGGCCCGGTCGCATCGTTACCTCGCAGCCAGAACATTCCGATCAGCGACATCGTTCCCCAACCACCACAAGCCACTCGGACCCGCATGGAAAATCAACGCCGGATTCTCGTCACCTCCGCCCTGCCCTACGCCAATGGCCCGCTGCACCTCGGCCATGTGATCGAGACGATCCAGACCGATATCTGGGTGCGCGCACAGAAGCTCGTCGGCAACGACTGCCGCTACGTCTGCGCCGACGATACCCACGGCACCCCGATCATGCTGCGCGCCAAGCAGGAAGGCATCACGCCCGAGCAGCTGATCGCCAAGATCCATCAGCTCCACGAGGCCGACTTCCAGGGCTTCGGCATCGGTTTCGACAACTTCGGCTCCACGCACACCGACGACAACCGCAAGATGGCCGAGGAGATCTTCGGCAAGCTGGACGCCGCCGGGCTGATCAGTCGCAAGACCATCAAGCAGGCATTCGACGAGACCGAACAGATGTTCCTGCCGGACCGGTTCATAAAGGGTACCTGCCCCAAGTGCGGCGCGGATGACCAGTACGGCGACAACTGCGAGGCCTGCGGCGCGACCTATTCGCCCACCGAGCTGAAGCACCCGAAGTCGGTACTCTCTGGGACCACCCCGGTCGAGCGCGACTCCGAGCACTACTTCTTCGACCTGCCCAAGATCGGCGACCGGCTCAAGGCCTGGCTCGACAACGCCCAGGTGCAGCCTTCGATCAAGGCCAAGCTCAACGAATGGTTCGAGTCGGGCCTGCAGTCCTGGGACATCTCCCGTGACGCCCCCTACTTCGGATTCGAGATCCCGGGCGCGCCCGGCAAGTTCTTCTACGTCTGGCTGGACGCACCGATCGGCTACATCGGGTCGTTCATCGAGCTGGCGCGTCGCGAGGGGCTCGATTTCGACGCGTTCTGGGGCAAGGATGCCGACACCGAGCTGGTGCACTTCATCGGCAAGGACATCGCCTACTTCCACACCCTGTTCTGGCCGGCGACCCTGATGGGCGCGGGCATGCGCACCCCGGATGCGATCCACGCCCACGGCTTTCTTACCCTGAACGGCGAGAAGATGAGCAAGTCGCGCGGCACCTTCATCAAGGCGAAGACCTACCTCGAGCACCTCGATCCGGAAGCCCTGCGTTACTACTTCGCGGCCAAGCTCGGTTCGGGCATCGACGACATCGACCTCAACCTCGAGGACTTCCGCTACCGCGTCAATGCGGATCTGGTCGGCAAGGTGGTCAATATCGCCAGCCGCTGCGCGGGCTTTATCAAGAAGCATTTTGACGGCCGGCTGGCTGCGGAACTGGAGCGCCCGGAACTCCACCGCGAGATGACGCAGGCCGCCGCCGGCATCGCCGAGCGCTACGAACGCCGCGAATACTCGGCTGCCATGCGCGAGATCATGGCGCTGGCCGACCGGGCCAACCAGTACATCGACGAGCGCAAGCCCTGGGTGCTGGCCAAGGACGAGGCCACCCGCGCTGAGGTACAGGCCATCTGCACAGACGGGATCAATGCCTTCGCCGTGCTGATGACCTACCTCTCGCCGGTGCTGCCCAAGCTTGCCGCCAAGGCCGCCGAGTTCCTCAATGTCGAGGCATTGACCTGGCAGGGACTGAACGAGCCGCTGCTCGACCACCCGGTCAACAAGTTCAAGCCGATGATGCAGCGGATCGAGGAGTCCTCGCTCGAGGCCCTGCTCGAGGCAGCCAAGCAGGACGCCGCCGACGAAGCCAGGACCAAGGCCGGGAACAACGCCCCGAGGAAGACCGAGAAACGCGAGATCGAGCCGATCGCCGAGACCATCGACATCCAGCAGTTCGGCGCGGTCGACCTGCGTATTGCGAAAATCCTCGAGGCCGACCACGTCGAGGGCGCGGACAAACTGCTGCGCCTGTCGCTCGACATCGGCGAGGACAAGCCCCGCCAGGTGTTCGCGGGCATCAAGGCCGCCTACGACCCGGCCACCCTGGTGGGTCGTCACACCGTCATGGTCGCCAACCTCGCCCCGCGCAAGATGAAGTTCGGTCTCTCGGAGGGCATGGTGCTGGCCGCGGGCTCGGGCGGCTCGGACTTGCACATCCTGTCACCCGACGAGGGGGCCACACCGGGCACGCGGGTGAAGTGATAGCCATGTCTGGATGACGAAGGCGTGACGTCGACGCCAAGTTATGTATAATGCGTCTCGCGGGATGGAGCAGTCCGGTAGCTCGTCGGGCTCATAACCCGAAGGTCGCAGGTTCGAATCCTGCTCCCGCA
>JAFGUH010000266.1 GCA_016938615.1 Halothiobacillaceae bacterium
GCGCTGCATCTCGCCGGTGACGGGGTTTCGCTCCCACTTGTTGCCGTCGTCGTCGTGGAAGATCGCCGGCAGGGCGGGCTCCATTCCGTCGAAACTCGGTTGCGTTGGTGGTTCATCGCTCGGCCCGCTCGGGAGTTGCTGCTCTCCAGGGTGGTGCAGCACGGGTATGCGCCTTAGCTCTGGCCCCTCCAGTGTCTCCGGTTCCTGATCCCGGGAATCGGCAAGCACCTGGGCCGAAAACACCGACACATGGGGCATCAGCGCTCGACGCTGCCCCCAGGCAACCCGATCGTTGACGATGTATGCCGCTTCACGGCCGCGACCGATGCGGACCATCTGGACCCACTTCTCGTCGATCAGCACGCGCAATGCACGGCGGACGGTATCGACGCTGCACCCCATCATTTCGCCCAGCAGCCGCTGGCTCGCCACAACGGCGTTCTGGCGCTCCATCCGTGCCACCAAGATATGCAGTAGCTGTCCGGCTCGTGGAGCCCTTGCCGTGAGACGCCCCCACGCTTCATGGCTCCGCCTCTCCGTCTGAACCCACTGGTTTCGATCTGTCGTTGTTCCGAGCTTCTGTCCCATGCTTCCCCCTACCGCACCAGGTGCAGCACCCCTGCCGCATTCCTGCATAAATCCGCAGCACGTTTGCAGTGTATCTACGCATTACCCTACTGCATTCCTGCTGAAAAACGAAGCATATTTGCTTCATTTTCGAGCGAACCTCATGCATAGCTGGTGCGGTACCCCCCCTGCGCAGCTGGTGCGGTACCCCCCCCCATTAAGTGCTTGATTTTCAAGCATTCTGTGGTTCGGCCCTCTATGTTCTTCTCTGCCTACCGTTTGGCACCAAAATTTCGGACCTCGACGCGCCTACCCTCCGGTCGCTTCGCTCCCTCCGCCCGGCCTTCGGCCGCCTTAACGATGAGCCGCCAGAGGCGGCAGCTAGTTGATGGATTGCCAGCGGCCGCCGCCGTGCTCGATCCCTGCTGGATCGGCGGCGGCTGGCAGCCCTGGCGATGGTTCGGCGGGCGCGAGCGGCTGGGTACTGGCTGCGATCAGTGCAGCGGCGCACTAACCGCCGTGCCGTCGCCTGCCCTTCGACCTGCTGCGGTACGCGACCGATCCATGGTCTCTTGCTCGCTGACCGCTGGGCCGTCGTGCATCCATGCACTCCGGCGCTTCGCGTGCCAGTGAGTGAAACAACAACCCACCGCGCATAAGACCCCCTCGCCGGCTGACCGTCGAGCTTCGCTCGGCGGGCAGGTGGTGAGGCTCGATCGGCGATATGCCGATCGAATGATCCCCGGCACCTGGTCATCGAATTTCGGCTCGCCCAGGCGAAGCCGTGGGGGTTTCAAAAGGGGGCGTTTCGCCCCCTTTGCCTACGACCAAACTAAGTTTGGGCTAGTAGGTTAAGCCCCACCGCCGCCGCCTGCTATCATGGAGACCATGAAAGCAGTCAGCATCAGGGTGGCGCATCGGGGCAAAGGCAAGGCCGCCGGGCAGCGCCGACACGACACGAGAACCGGCCCGCAACCGGCCTACGTCGACGCGAGCCGGAGCAGCCAGAACAGCGTGATCGTCGAGCCGATGAAGGAGGCCGCGTTGCGCGACGAGTGCGAGGCCAGGAGAAGCCAGCGGCCCGGCCTCCGGGCGATGCGATCCGACGCGGCGATTGCCACCACTGGCGTCCTGACCTTCGGCCACGAGGCGCAACGGGTGCTCGACGGCCTGACGCCTGACGAGCAGGACCGGCGCATCCACGCTGCCGCCGAGGCCGCGGCGGAGCACATGGGCACGACGCTGACCGGGCTGGTGGTGCATCGGGACGAGAGCGCGTTGCACGCGCACTTCCAGATGCCGGCGATCCGCCGCGACGGCCACCCGGTGAGCAAGCGCCTCGACCGGCAGGGGACGAGCGCCATGCAGGACGTGGCCGCGCAGGCCTTCGCGGATCTCGGGATCAGCCGAGGGACGCCGAAGGTCGAACGCCAAGCGAGGGGCGAGGACGCTTCGCGCTGGGTGCATCGATCGGTGCGCGAGCTGCACGACGACCTGCCAGCGGAGATCGCGAAGGCGCGGGCGAAGGCCGAGAAGAACCGCCGCCTGATCGAGCAGACGCAGGCGAAGATCGAGGCCGGGACGGGAGACCTGGCGAAGCTCGAAAAGCGCCTGGAGACCTACCAGAAGCGCGAGAAAGCCGCTCTGGCGATGTTCGAGCAGGTGCCGGAGCCGGTGACGGTCGAGCGCGTGAAAAAGCGCGAGAAAGGCGCTCTGGGGCTCGGAGAGCGGATTGAGACCGACCG
This sequence comes from Halothiobacillaceae bacterium, assembly GCA_016938615.1. Lineage (GTDB taxonomy): Bacteria > Pseudomonadota > Gammaproteobacteria > Halothiobacillales > Halothiobacillaceae > Guyparkeria. The sequence goes on from JAFGUH010000266.1 coordinate 2,313, forward strand.
GGTGAAGGCGTACCTGCCGAAAGCCTTCAAGCAGGCTCTGACGGCCGCAGGCGACCGGCTGCGGCAGGAGGCCGACCAGCGGGCCGAACTGCTGGACGAGCGCGAGTCACGGGTGCAGATGCTTGAGCGCGGCGCGGAGAAGGCCGAGAAACGGCGCATGAGCGCGATCACGGAGGCCCGTGAGGCCGAGGGCGAGGCGGATGCGAAACGCGCCGAGCGCGACGCCTACGCCGACGAGATCAGCAAGGCCAGCAAGGCCATCGGCGCCATCGGCTACGCGGCATCGAAGCTGCCGGGCGCGACCGACATCATCAAAGCGGTGCCAGGGCGGATCGGCCAAGAGCTACGGCGCGGGGTCGCGCAAGGCCGTCAAGCGGCGCAGGAGCGCGAACAGGCGGCGATGCGCGACATGGGCGACATGGACCAGCCGAAGCGCGATCGCGATCAGGGCATGGAGATGTAATCAGCGCATGTCGTCTTCGTCGATGATGCGCTGCATCTCGCCGGTGACGGGGTTTCGCTCCCACTTGTTGCCGTCGTCGTCGTGGAAGATCGCCGGCAGGGCGGGCTCCATTCC
>JAFGUH010000267.1 GCA_016938615.1 Halothiobacillaceae bacterium
CGACCAGTGCCAGTCCACAGCGGATGGCGCCCTCGACACTGTCGAACACGACGAGGAACGAGTCGCCGGCGGTCTGGATCTCGCGGCCGGCGAAACCGGCGAGCACACTACGGACGACATCCTCGTGCATGGCCACCGTCCGCTTCCACGACGCGTCGCCGGCCTCGCGGGCAAGAACTGTGGAGTCGACGATGTCGGTGAACAGGATGGTCGCCATCGCACGCGCTTCCCCGCCGGGCTGCGGGTCGAATCCGGCGCCGCCGGCCCAGTCGACCATCTCCAACACGTCCTCGCCCTCCACCCACGTCACGTGGCCGGGTGGTAGGTCGAACACCTGGTTCGGACCGATGATGAGCTCCTCGCCCTCATCGGTCCGAATGCCCATCCGTCCGCTGAGGACCACGCCGCGATGGTAGAGCTCGCATGAGGAGGTTCCGACCGAGGGCTGGGCGTGCTCCTCCCAACTCCAACCAGGCTGGAGGATGTGGCGGCTGATCACCGTTTGGGCCAGGCGAACCTGGTACGTGGCGCCCAGCGGATGGCTCACGACTGCCTCGGGCTCGCCGAGGTCGCGGACCTCAACGCGGCTCATATGCGATACCTCGGGCGCGAAAGAACATGCCGCCGATGCCGGTGACTCGCTCCATGAGTTCCTCCGGTGGTTGGGTGCTGGCCGTGGCCGAAGGCAGCGCCGACGGTCATTCTGTTGGTCGTTCCACCACGCGCCACTCCGCAGGACGGGACGGTATCAGCCGGACGGCACACTGGACCTGACCTGGGAGGACGGCACTGGGCGAGGCGCCACAGACGTCTGGGAAGCGACTACGGGTCTGGCGGTTGGCCGCCATTCCCTCGTCTTCTCGACCCATGTCCGCACTTGGCGCCGGCAATCGACCGAAGGCTACTCACAGTCAGGCTCGCGAACCGGCCGCTGACAGTGGATGTGGGTAGGCTGGCTGTGTCGCGGCAGCCGAGCCTGGATGCGAGGAGGACCCGATGGCATTGGTGCTGGAGGGTGGCACGCTGGTCGACGGCAGCGGCCGTGACCCGGCCGCCGGCACGCGGGTGGTGGTGGAGGGTGAGCGGATCGTCTCGGTCGGTGGCCAGCGGCCGCGCGGTGGCGAGCCGCTGGAGGTAACCGGGCTCACCGTGCTGCCGGGCCTGATCGACCTGCACACCCACATGGGGATCCTGTCGGTCGGCGACCCCGAGGGGATGCCGCCGGCGGTGGCGGCCGCGCGGCTGTTCCGCAACGCCGAGCTGTGCCTGCTGTCGGGGCATACCACCGCCCGCGAGGTCGCCGGCG
>JAFGUH010000031.1 GCA_016938615.1 Halothiobacillaceae bacterium
GCCGTCCACCTCGACCTCGTCGAGCAGGCCGAGCTCGGCGATGGACGTCCGGACCTCCGGGTCCTTCACCGCCCCGGCGACGCGACGGACCCGGTCCAGATCCACCGGGGAACCCCCCTGGGGTTCCCCGGACCCCTCCAGGTCGACCGTGGTCACCGCGATTCGGTTCCGGCGACCCCGGTGTCGACCGCCGGCTGCTCGGTGCCGGGGGCGTCGGTCACCTCGACGGCCGGCTGGCCGGCCAGGTACTCGTTGCGGCGCTGGGCGAACTCGTCGTCCTTGATCGCCTCGAGCTTGGCCGGGACGTCGATGCCGTACAGCCGGGCGATGTTGCCGCCGACGATCTGCTGCTTGATCTCGGGGGTCAGGTCGACGCCGTACTGCTGCTTGAGGTCCTCGGGCAGCTCGAAGTCCAGGAACATGTCCAGCTGCCAGTGCGGGTACCAGATCGGGAAGTCGCTGCCGTAGGTGATCCGGTCGGGCCCCAGCCAGAAGAGCAGGTTCGCCATCACCTCGGCGAACCAGCGCGGCCGGTTGGCGATGAAGGCGAGCACCACCGCCAGGCCGGCGTACACGTTGGGGCAGCGGGTCGCGATCCAGCAGAACTCCTCGACCCGCGGCGCGCCGCAGTGGTCGATGATCAGGTTCATCTCCGGGTACAGCCAGGCCGGCTCGTCGATGTCGCGGACGTCGAACTTCTCCATCGACAGCGGCTCCACCGCCGGGCCCTTGTGGAAGAAGTGGTTGGTGACGCCGAGCTCGAGGGCCTTCTCGTAGCAGGGGTAGACCATGGGGTCGTTGGCCTTCCAGCCCCGCGACTCGCCCCGCCACTCGGCCGTGTACCACTTGAAGCCCCGCATGCCGAGCTCGCTGATCTGCCGCTCGACCTCGTCGACGGCGTTGGGCATGCGCGGGTCGACCCCGCCGAGCGGGATGATGCGCTCGGGCGCCCTGGCCGCGAGCTGGGCGTTGCGCTCGGGGTTGACGAACCCGGTGTGGTAGAAGTCCATCAGCACCTGGGTCGACAGCACCGACATGTCGGCGCCGCCCCTGACGAACATGTGGTCCAGGTACCAGTCGGGGTCGACCTTGCGGAACTCCCGCTCGTAGTCCATGGTCCACTGCGGGTCGGGCGGGTTCAGGCCGGTGTGGAACGCGTAGAAGGTCTCGATGAACGCGTCGCCGAAGCGGTTCTTGACGTTCTCCGCACTCGCGTCCCAGAAGCCGGTGTGGGCGTCCAGAACGAACGTGCCGTCCTTCATGAGCCACTCCCCTTCCCGCC
>JAFGUH010000032.1 GCA_016938615.1 Halothiobacillaceae bacterium
GAAAATACAATGAAGCTGTTGGCGACGATTCTGGCGACGGTCTTTTCTTTGACTGCGAATGCCGAGGCCCTGAAGCCTTTCGACTTCAAGGTTCCTCCCAAGTCCGAGCAGCTAAGAGCGTCGAAGACAGAGTGCGGCTTCGGGGGACTGGTGGTGCCGGACAGCGCCGTTGTCTATGCCGCCGGTGCCTATGCGGGCCGCGACACAGGCTTTCAGATCGATCAGAGCGGTCACGCCGCGCGGCAGTTCGATGTCGCGGTGAACAGCCCTGGCCGGCCGGTGATCCTGATCCTGGCCTCCTATGAGCCGACGATTTGGAACATGGGCTGGAGCGAGGGCACGAAGATCGTCGCGGTGCTGGTGTCCGGCTATCACCGGCAGGTCATTACCGGGCTGGGGAAAGAAACCCCGACGCTGATAAGCACCTACGACAACCGCGGGCCGTGCGGTTACTTCTACATTCGGAACAGCCGAAACACCGTGCTCAATCCAACGTCCAGAAAGCTGTTCGGCAAGTCGGTCGAGCTGGTCTACATCGGCGACAAGTCCGGACGGCTAGTGCTCGGCAAACCGATCGACGCCGGCACGAAGCTCGTAACGGCGGCGGACAGTTCGCCGGAGTCGTTCCGCGATCCGTCGACCCCGCTGGCGGGACAGGCGGGGCTCGATGCCGCGATGGCGAAAGGCCTGATCCGCCGGGCGACGTCGCGCGACGCGGATGCGTGGGTCAAGGCGGTGTCGGCAAAACCGTCCGCCATGGACGAGCCCCCCATTGCGGGTCAGGGCATGCCCAAGCCGCGCCTGCCCCGCCTGCGCAACGCCTACGTCGTGTTGAAGGCGTTCACCTACCCGGCCGGGCTTTACGGCGCCCATTCGGCTACGTTCTTCATCGCCAAGGGAGTGCCGGCGCCGTCCGGCAACCCCGGCCACTCAATCGTGTACGACTTCAATACCCTGAGCTGCAACGGTCCGCTTTGCCGGAGCCGGTAGTTCCTGAGCCGGGGCGGCACGTGACGTGAAACGAAGAAGGGCGGCCGCCGGCCGCCCTTCTCTTTACACGCGTTGGCGACGGCCTTACTTGGCGAACAAGCCTTCCACCGCGCTGCGCTCCTCGCGCAGTTCCTGGGCGGTCGCGTCCATGCGGGCACGGGAGAATTCGTTGATCTCCAGGCCCTGGACGATCTCGTACTTGCCGTCCTTGCAGGTCACGGGGTAGCCGTAGATGATGCCCGGCTCGATGCCGTAGGAGCCGTCCGACGGGATGCCCATCGA
>JAFGUH010000033.1 GCA_016938615.1 Halothiobacillaceae bacterium
ACCCGCCTTGATGACCGCCTGCTTCGCGGAGCGGTAGGTACGCGAACGGGCACCGTAGTAACCCTTGGCCTTGTTCAGGACCTTCTTGTGCTTGGCATGGGCGGTTACGCCACGCTTGACTCGTGCCATGGTCTATCTCCTCACTTCTTGCCGTAGGGCATCATGCGCTCGACGAGCTGGACGTCGGCCTCGTGAACGTAGGCCGGCGAACCGAGCTGACGCTTCCGCTTCGACGATTTCTTCGTGAGGATGTGACGCAGGTGCGACTGACGGCGCTTGATGCCGCCCGCGGTAATCTTGAACCGCTTTGCGGCCCCGCGATTCGTCTTGATCTTGGGCATGATCAACTCCAGTTCCGATTTGTTTTTGGATATCCGGCCACGTCGGAGTGGTTAACGTGCGCGGACGAGTTCACCGTTGCCAGCCGCCGGTTCCAAGGGCAAACGCGCCACGGAACCGGCCGGTGCGGCAAAACGGCGCATAAGCATACCGGAGTCCGTGAGCCGTGGCAATGCGACGGTCGCGGTGGGTCCACGAAGGAACCTCTGCACGAATCGATGGTGCCTCTGGCTCGCGGGTTTGTTCGCTTTTCTGGCGCCGGACCGATGGCGGGCCCAGGGCATTAACTCCGGCCCGTAGAGAGCCGGCAACGACCAGTGCGGGCAAACCCGCGAGCCTCGCACGGGCGGGCCGCCAAGGGCCCATCTGTGGCGTTGCGGGGTTCATCCATGAATCACGCCCTTCGGGCCGGTTCGGCGCTTGCGAATGACGGCTGCCATTCACCGCGCGTCGCGCCTTGCCTCTGGACCCGTGGTGGTCCCGCTTCAGACACTATCGATTGGTGCAGAGGTTCCTGAAAAAAGACCCGCCGGCGAGGGCGGGTCGGTCGAACAATCGATTATGGGTCGAACCGCTCTTGCCGGGCGCGATCTACTTACCGGCTCGCGGGGCCATCACCATGGTGGCCTGGCGACCCTCCATGCGCGGCTTCTGCTCGACGGTGGCCAGATCCGACAGGTCTTCCTCGATGCGGGAGAGCAATTCGGCACCGAGGTCCCGGTGGGCCATCTCTCGACCGCGGAAGCGCAGGGTGACCTTGACCTTGTCGCCGGATTCCAGGAAGCGGGTCGCGTTGCGCAGCTTGACCTGGTAGTCATGATCTTCCGTACCGGGACGGAACTTCACTTCCTTTACCTCGATCTGCTTCTGCTTCTTGCGCGCCTCGGCCGCCTTCTTGCTCTGCTGGTACTTGAACTTGCCGAAGTCCATGATCTTGCAGACCGGCGGCTTGGCCGTTGGCGAGACCTCGACGAGATCCATGCCGGCGGTGGCTGCGCGTTCCTTGGCATCGTCCGTGTCGACGACGCCAACCTGTTCGCCGTTTTCGTCGACGAGCCGGACTTCCCGGATGGTGATCTGGTCGTTG
>JAFGUH010000002.1 GCA_016938615.1 Halothiobacillaceae bacterium
CCCCGGCCATTACCCCCGGCCATTACCCCCGGCCATTACCCCCGGCCGATACCATTAATGCCGGCTCTCCTTCGACCTCAGGCCAGAACAGCGAATGAATCTGCAAGCCAGAGACGATCGGTCCACAGCCAGTGTCCCTGGCAGGAATCGGGCGAACGTGTTCACGGAAAATGGCGCCGCCTGTCGTGTTGGGACGCGCCGCTTCAGCGGACCGGTTCGGTCGCGATCAACGCTTCCATCATGCACTGGTGCGCCGGGCTGGCCTTGAGGTTCCGCTGGCGAAACAGTCGGACAGCGGTTTCCGGGCACAGTCCCTCGTCGACCGGCAACGTCACCAGGTCCGGCTCCTCGCGGACCTGGTGTTCCGGGAGCCAGCCGAATCCCAGCCCCGAGCGGATCAGCTCCACTGCCGTGTGAATATGATCCACGGTCACACGCTGCGCCGCGCCCAGCCAGCCAGCGTTTGCGCTGCCCTCCGGGTGCGAGTCACGCAGCACGACTTGCCGGTATTGGCGCAGTTGACCATCGGTGAGCGACTGGCCCGCCGATCCCTCGATCCGCTCGACGAGCGGGTGGTCCGGCCCGGCGCAGGGAACGAACCGAATCCGTGCCACCTGCGCGCCGACATGATCGCCCACCGGCTCGAGACCGAGATAGACGCCCACCTCGCCGTCCCGGAACATCGCCGGCCCGCCACCGAGCACCGTTTCGAACAGCTCGATACGAGTATGGGGATAGGTCGCGGCGAATCGCTCCATCGCCCGAATGAGTCGATCGTGCGGGAACACCTGGTCTACCGCGAGCCGGAGCACCGACACCCCGGTATCTCGGAACTGATCGACCACCCCCTGCAAGCCCTCGAGCTCGCGAATCAGGGGGCGCATGTGTTCGAGCAGGATCGCGCCGGCCTCGGTGAGCGCAATCCGCCGGGATCGCGTTTCAACCAGGGTCACGCCGATCCGGCGTTCGAGTTGCTTGATCGCGTGGCTGATTGTCGAGGGCGTTCGGTGTAGCCGCTCAGAGGCGGGTTTAAGACCGCGGAGCTCGATCACCGTCTCGAGCCAATGCCAGGTGCGAAAATCGTCCATCGTCATTCCTCGAGGGGAAACCCGGACTATACCCACACCGGGCGATAGGGGCGATAGGGTTGATTTCCTCTCCGACCCCGTCGCTGGACAAAAAATCCCCGCACCCGGCGTGACCGGGTGGCGGGGGAAGGACCGCAGGAGAAGCGATGGCTACCGGCGGCGGCCGGCGCGAATCAGAGCGCGTAGGGCAAGCGAATACCGAGCGTGAAGTCGGGGGCGTCAGGTGTCAGACCTATTCCGAGCGTCGTGACCAGGGTGGTCTTCTTGCTCAGGGCGTAGGTCAGGCCGAGGTTGAACATGGCCGAGTTGCCATCGCTTCCGATCAGGTCGAGCCGTTCCCCGGTGTCGTACTTGGTACTGGCCTTGCCATTGATCTGCTGGGAGTACGACATCGACAGGCTGGCCCGGTCGTTCAGCGCGAAGGCGAGGCCCAGCCCCCAGTTCCAGCTATCGCCGAGGCTCACCTCGCCGGGATTGACCGTGTCGGGATCGCTGTCGAGATCGTCGAAGTCCTTCGGAATGTAGTGCGTGTAGCCTAGGTTGGCGAACAGCAATGCCGGGTCGAGCGTCTTGACCGCGGACACAGAGGCGCCCACGCCCCAGAGGCCGTTGCCCGTCGCCTGTTCCTCGGGTACCGAAAACGTAATGAAATCGTCGTCGTCCCTCTGGATTACTCGCCGGTCGATACCATAGGGCTCGCGGCCGGTGGGCGCGATCACGCTACCGGTGAGCACCACGTCGGGTCGGCTGGCCGTCTCCGGCAACAAGCGGTAACTGAGATTGACCGTGGTATCGCCCAGGGCAATGTCACTGGTCTGATCGATCTCCGCGATCG
>JAFGUH010000034.1 GCA_016938615.1 Halothiobacillaceae bacterium
CTCATAATGCCGGAGTCGGTGGTTCGAATCCACCCATAGCCACCAGGTCCGATATCGGGTCCCCGAGGGTTCCCGATATCACGAAAGCCCTGCCGTTTTTCGGCGGGGCTTTTTCGTTTCCGCGAGTCGTTCATCTTCACGAACCGTGGGTGGTTAGCTGCCTCGGGTCAAGAAAGGGAGGTTCCCCGGCGCCGGGATGCCATGCCGACGGCGACCAGCAGAAGCAGCATCGCGGCAAGCGTCGGCCAAGCACCCCAGCGCGCCAAAGGGGTCGAGCCTCGCCGCGGGGTGAGGTCGGCGACCAATGTTCCTCGTTCCCCGGTACCCAGCACCTGTTGTACCCGGCCTTTGGTGTCGATCACGGCGGAGATGCCGGTGTTGGTGGCCCGGATCATCGGCCGCTGGAACTCGATCGCCCTCGCCCGGGCCATTTGCAGATGCTGGTGGGGCGAGAAGCTCTCGCCGAACCACGAATCGTTGGAAACAGTCACGAACATCTCTGCCTCCGGCAGGGAGCGGCGGATGTCTCGCGAGAAGTCTGCCTCGAAACAGATCGACGCACCCAATCGTCGACCACCGACCACAAGGGGCGGTTGCGTGGCTGGGCCGGCACTCAGATCCGACATGGGCACCTCGAACAGCCAAGGCATCCTCTCGATCAGCCAGCGCATGGGAAAGTATTCGCCGAAGGGCACCAGGTGGTGCTTTCGATAACTGCCCAGCGAACGGGGCACACCGAGAAGCGTGTTGTAGTAGCGGCCGGACTCGTCTTGGGTGAACGTCCCCACCAGCATGGAGAAATCACGCTCGCTGGCAAGCTGCTCCAATGAATCGCGCACCGTCGGTACGCTGTCGATGACACGCGGAATGGCCGTCTCCGGCCAGACCACGAGGTCCACGTCGGGCATTCGGTCGGTCAGGGACCGGTAGATATCGATGGTCCGGTCGAAGAAGTCCGGATCGAATTTCTGCATCTGGGCGACATTGCCCTGAACGAGGCCGACGGCGAGCGGTTTACCCGTGGGCACGCTCCATTTGATCCCGTGAAGCGGCAGGGAGAGGGAAAGCACGGCGGCGATCGTGACGACGGACGGCAACCAGGCTCGCCACTCCCCTACCCCGAAAACGACCATGGCCCTTAACGCCTGCCAGGAGAGCGCGGCGAGCAGCAACAGCAAGGCAGTGACCCCGTACTCACCGACCAGTGGCAGCCAGCCGGCGAGCGGCCCGTCGACCTGACTGATTCCGAGATTGAGCCAGGGGAATCCGCCGAACAGCCAGGCGCGCCCGGCCTCGAGCAGCACCCAGCTGGCGACGAACGCCGCTGCCCACCCCATCGGCCTTGACCGGCCGGCGACACGAGCGGCAAGCCAGGCAGCAACCGCCGGGTAGAACGCGAGCCCCATGACGAATAGTGCAGTCACCAGGGCCGCCAAGGGGCCGACGATACCGCCGAAGAGCGTGAAACTCTCGTAGACCCAGCTCACCCCCAGACCGAACTGGCCGAGCCCAAACCACCATCCGAGCCGGAATGCCCGGCCGGGCGAGCGACCGAAAATCAGTGCGAGCAGGATGGCCGGGGCGAGGATGCCAGCCGGCCAGACGGCGAACGGGGCGAACGCCAGGACCAATGTGGCCCCGGCGAGCAGCGCGACCAGACTGCCGCGCCACCCGACGAACCGAGATTCGACCGGGTTAGCGCGCGTCTTTCTCGTCACCGTCGGCGTCTTCGTTGGGATCGAAGTCGAGTTTCGTGACCAGCAACAGGTGAAGGCGTCGACGGTCGGCACCGAGCACCTTGAACTCGTACTGGCCCAGCCTTGCCACCTCGCCACGGCGCGGCAGGTGGCCAAGAGTGTTGGAAACCAACCCACCGATGGTGTCGTACTCGTCGTCCGAGAAATCGGTACCGAACGCCTCGTTGAACTCGCCGATTGGCGTCAACGCCCGCACGGTATGCCGCCGCGGTGCCTGCTGGCGGATGTTGATCCGTTCCTCGACATCGAACTCATCGTCGATATCGCCCACGATTTCCTCGAGCACGTCCTCGATCGTCACCAGCCCTGCCACGCCACCGAACTCGTCCAGCACGATGGCCATGTGCGTCCGGGTAAGTCGGAACTCGGCCAGCAAGGCGTCCAGACGTTTGCTCTCGGGCACGAACATCGGCGTGCGCACCAGCGCGAGCAAATCGAAATCGGGATGGTTATCGCCCATTTCCTGGGAACTGGCGTAGAAGCGCAACAGCTCCTTGACCAGCAGGATCCCGATAACCTCGTCGCGGTTGCTCCGAATCACCGGGTAGCGCGAATGCCCGGTCTCCACGGCCGAGGACAACAGTTCCGGCAACGTCGTGCCCTCGTCGATCACGTCCATCTGTCCACGCGGGACCATGACATCGCGCACGCGGAGGTCGTGAAAGTCGAGCACCGAGTCGATGAGGCCACCTGTCGATACCGGAAAGATCTCCGACTCGGTCGCCTGGCGCACCAGGGATTTCATCTGCTCGACCGAGCGGATTTGGCAGGGACAGAGGCGCTGTTTCAGACACTGCCACCAGGACTGGCAAAGCGAGTCCGGACTAGGAGGTTCGTCTTCCATGAGGCTCTTTTAGGAAGTGAAAAAGCGTTTTCGATCCGTCGGTTGGGTCGTTCGGTTCATGCATTGCATAACCTTGGGCGTTTCGACGGATCAAGCGTAGGGATCGGGAAGGCCCAGCAAGGCGAGCACGTGAATCTCGATCGACTCCATCTGCTCGGCCTCCACTAGGCTGAGGTGATCATAGCCCAACAGGTGCAAAATCCCATGCACAACCATGTGGGTGTGGTGGGCGCGCCGAGACTTGCCCTGCTCATCCGCCTCGGCCTCGACGACCGTCGGGCAGATCACCAGGTCACCGAGGTAGGCTGGCGACGAACCCGGCACCCCTGATGGATCGCCGCCCGAGTCGAAGCCCGAGTTGCCGAGATCACCCGGGTCACTCGCCGGAAAGGACAGGACATTGGTCGGGCGATGCCTGTCTCGAAACCGCGCGTTCAACGCTCGGCTCTCCTCCGCGGAGACATAACGCACGGTCACCTCCCCCTCCTCTGGGCCGTCCTGCGACTGGGCCAGTGCCAGGGAAACCCACGATTCAAGGCTCTTGCGCGAGGGGCAGCGCTGCTCGCAGACGCGCTGCCGATCAACCACTACCCTCGCCGCCCTCGGTTCCTCGACGAGGAGAATCGACTGCGGGGCCACTGGTCGAATCAATTCACTCCGCTCCGGCGCTCGTATGCGTCGATGATGCGCTTGACCAGCGGATGGCGCACCACGTCGCGACTCTGGAAAAAGGTGAACTGCACCCCTTCGACGTCACTGAGCATGTCAATCGCATGGCGAAGCCCCGAGATCGCTCCCTTCGGCAAGTCGACCTGGGTGATATCGCCCGTGACAACCGCAGTGGTGCCAAAACCGATGCGCGTCAGGAACATCTTCATCTGCTCGATGCTGGTGTTCTGCGCCTCGTCAAGAATCACGAACGACTCGTTGAGCGTTCGACCGCGCATGAAGGCCAGCGGCGCGACCTCGATGACGTTGCGCTCGATCAGGCGATTGACCTTGTCAAAACCCATCATCTCGTAGAGCGCGTCGTACATCGGTCGCAGGTACGGATCGATCTTCTGCGCGAGGTCGCCCGGGAGGAAGCCGAGCTTCTCGCCCGCCTCCACCGCTGGGCGGACCAGCACGATGCGTTGGACCTGTCCCCGCTCGAAGGCATCGATGGCGCTGGCGACGGCAAGGTAGGTCTTGCCGGTTCCAGCCGGCCCGATGCCGAAGTTCAGGTCCGCTTCACGGATCGCCTTCAGGTAACTGACCTGCCGGTTGCCACGGCCACGAACAATGCCGCGCAGCGTCTTGATCAGCACCTCGTCGCCCGGCGGCGGCACGTCCTGCATGCCGGCTTCCTGCATGCCAAGGTTGACCCGCTCCGGGTCGATCACCTGGGTCTCGCTGAGCTTGTAGAGATCGGCGAGCAATGTCTCGACCTGGGCGGTGATCGCGTCGGGACCGATCACGGCGAACAGGTTGCCGCGGTGGTTGATCTCCACCCCGAGCCGCCGCTCAATCATGCGCAGATGCTCGTCGAACGTCCCGGCGAGATTGGCGAGTCGCTCGTTGTCCGCCGGCTCCAGGGCGAATTCGAGGCGTTCGGCTTGGGTATCCACCATTACGCGGCCACCAGACTACGTGCCCTGGCCCGCTCACGATCCGTGGGATGAATGTCGAGGAACTCGCCGCGCAGCGAATTCGGATTCACCTGGGTGATCTCGAGATCGACGAACAGACCGATCAACCCCGGACGCCCGCGGAAAATCACGCTGCGGTTGTTCTCGGTCTTGCCCATCAGTTCGTCGGGGTCCTTCTTCGACGGCCCCTGCACCAGCACCGTCTGGGTCGTGCCGAGCATCGAGCGGGAGATGGCCTGCTCGAACTCGGTGATGCGCGTCTGCAACCGCTTGAGGCGTGCCTTCTTGACCGCCTCGGGCTGATCGTCCGGCAGGTTGGAGGCCGGCGTGCCCGGTCGGGCGCTATAGATGAACGAGAAGGAATGATCGAAGCCGATGTCTTCGATCAGTTTCATGGTCTGCTCGAAGTCGTGCTCGGTCTCGCCCGGGAACCCGACAATGAAGTCCGAGGAGATCGAGATGCCCGGGCGGGCCTCGCGCAGCTTGCGGATCTTCGATTTGTATTCCATCGCCATGTGACCGCGCTTCATCAAGGCCAGCACCCGGTCGGAACCGGACTGCACGGGCAGGTGGAGGAAGCTCGCCAGCTCGGGCACATTGCGGTATGCATCGACCAGTCGGTCGGTGAATTCGACCGGGTGCGAGGTGGTGAAACGAATCCGATCGATGCCGTCGATCTGCGCGACCACCTCGATCAGCAACGCCAGATCGGCCATCTGCCCGTCGTGCATCGCCCCCTGGTAGGCGTTGACGTTCTGACCGAGCAGATTGACCTCGCGCACGCCCTGGTCGGCAAGATCAGCCACCTCGGCCACCACGTCGTCGAACGGCCGGGAGATCTCCTCGCCGCGGGTATAGGGCACCACGCAGAAGGTGCAGTACTTCGAGCAGCCTTCCATGATCGAGACGAACGCCACCGGGCCGTCGGCACGCGGGTCCGGCAGGTTGTCGAACTTCTCGATCTCGGGGAAAGAGATGTCGACCACCGGTGTGCGTTCGGCCTCGACAACCGCAACCATTTCGGGCAGACGATGCAGCGTCTGCGGGCCGAAAACGATGTCGACGTAAGGGGCACGATCGCGAATCGCCTCGCCTTCCTGGCTCGCTACGCACCCGCCGACGCCGATGATCAGGTCGGGGTTCTTTTCCTTGAGCGGACGCCACTGGCCCAGCTGGGAGAACACCTTTTCCTGAGCCTTCTCGCGGATCGAGCAGGTGTTGAGCAGGATCACGTCGGCCTCGGCCGGATCGCTCACGGGCTCGAACCCACGCGAAACCCCGAGCACATCGGCCATCTTCGCCGAATCGTACTCGTTCATCTGGCAACCCCAGGTCTTGATGTAGAGCCGCTTGCCGGCCTGGTCGACAGGGGTGGAAGGCTTGGGCGTGGCTGTCGTCGTCACGTGAAGGAAATCCTCGTCATTCCGGCGTTGGAAAATGAGGGCGAAAGATAGCAGAAAACCTTGGCAAATCGAAGCGGGGACAAGGGCTTAAGCCAGAGAGGAAAGCGGCGCGTTCCCGGCCACGGAACAGGCGAATACCAAGGGCAGGACCACTGCAACGCCCAGATGAAATGCTGCACGAAACGATAACGGTGCCTGAAGCAGGACCGACAAGGGTCCAGATGCAAGGCGCGGTGCGCAATGAATGGCCGACCCTGCTCGCCCACGCGGCAACGCCTCGCCCACGCGGCAACGTCTAGATAGCCCCTTGGCGGCCCCCTCCCAGCGGGCTCGCGGGCGTTGCGCGACCCACAAAGCCATCTCTACGACGGGGCAGGATTATCGCCTTGTGCCCGTCATTCGATTCAATGACAGAAAAGCGAACAAACCCGCGAGCCAGAAGCACCACCCATTCGTGCAGGGCCTCCCCAGCCTCCAGAGCCACACCCTGCCTATTCGACCCCTGCCAAACGTGAGCCTCGTCGAGGGCGTCGGAAAGCGCGACAACACGGACGAGCGGCGAGTAGCCCCGCGGGCGGAAGCGCCCTTGCCACGTGGCGTCGCAAGGCTTGAAAAAACCGTACCGGTTTAGTACTTTTATAGCTTGATCCCCGGCTCCCGCGGGCCGTGTCCGTCGGCACCCCGGGACGGGACAGATACCGGCAATCGCGGAGGCAGGCATGTTGAAGATCAGCCGATTGAGCGACTACGCCATCGTGCTTCTGACCGCCCTTGCGGGCGACCCGCGCGAGGAGCCTCGCTCTCAGCGTGCCAACGCGCGGGCGCTCGCGGAGCACACCGGCATCAACATGCCGACGGTCGGCAAGCTCTTGAAGCTGCTCAACGGCGAGGGCATCGTCGAATCGCGGCAGGGACGCAGTGGCGGGTATTTCCTCGCGCGCCCGGCCTCGAAAATCACCCTCGCACAGATCATCGAGGCCATCGACGGCCCGATTGCGATGACCGATTGCTTCCGTCCCGACCACGACTGCTCGATGGAAGGAGACTGCGCGGTCCGTCCGCATTGGGAGGCGATCAACCGCGGCGTACACGCCTTGCTCGACGCCACGACATTGGCCGACATGACTCGGCCGGTCGCCGATCGGGTCGCGGATCAGGTGCCCGTCTGGTACGAACGCGCCCGAGGTGGAGAGCTCCTTGACCTCGACGCGCGCTCACGCAGCGGCGCCCCTTGAGGAAAGGAAAACCACGAACATTGCCGGGCGCACCAGCCGCCCGAGCCCCAGCCTAAGACCAGGTGACATCGACATGACCGAAACTCAGGAACTCGAACAGCTCGTCAAACGCGAGTACAAGTACGGTTTCACGACCGACATCGAGCAGGAGATCATCCCGCCGGGCCTCGACGAAGACGTGGTCCGCATGATCTCGGCCAAGAAGAAAGAGCCGGAATTCATGCTCGAATGGCGCCTTTCGGCCTTCCGCCATTGGCAGACCATGACCGAGCCGGAATGGGCGCACGTCCACTACCCGAGGATCGACTATCAGGCGCTTTCCTACTACGCCGCGCCCAAGAGCCAGGAAGAGCTCGACGCCGAGGCCCCCGAGTCGCTCGATGACGTCGACCCGAAGCTCCTGGAGACCTACGAGAAGCTCGGCATCCCGCTGCACGAGCGCGCCGCGCTGGCCGGCGTCAAGGGTGCGAACGTGGCGGTCGACGCGGTATTCGATTCCGTCTCGGTGACCACCACCTTCAAGGAGAAGCTCGCCGAGGCCGGCGTGATCTTCTGCTCGTTCTCCGAGGCGGTCGAGAACCACCCGGAGCTGGTCAAGAAGTACCTCGGCACCGTCGTGCCGCAGGGCGACAACTTCTTCGCCGCGCTGAACTCGGCGGTGTTTTCCGACGGCTCGTTCGTCTACGTTCCCAAGGGCGTGAAGTGTCCGATGGAGCTGTCCACATATTTCCGCATCAACGCGAAGAACACCGGCCAGTTCGAGCGCACGCTGATCATCGCCGAGGAAGGCGCCTCGGTCAGCTACCTCGAAGGCTGCACTGCCCCGCAACGTGACGAAAACCAGCTGCACGCGGCCGTGGTCGAGCTGGTCGCTCTCGACGATGCCGAGATCAAGTACTCCACCGTCCAGAACTGGTACCCGGGCGACGAGGAAGGCAAAGGCGGCATCTACAACTTCGTCACCAAGCGCGGCGAGTGCCGTGGCGATCGTTCAAAGATCACCTGGACCCAGGTCGAGGCCGGCTCGGCAATCACCTGGAAGTACCCCAGCTGCGTGCTAAAGGGCGACGACTCGGTCGGCGAGTTCTACTCGGTCGCGGTGGGCAACAATTACCAGCAGATTGACTCGGGCACCAAGATGATCCATCTCGGCAAGCGCACCCGCTCGACGATCGTCTCCAAGGGCATTTCCGCCGGCCACGCGGAGAACGCCTACCGCGGGCTGGTGCACATCGGCAAGACCGCGACGGATGCCCGCAACTTCACCCAGTGCGACTCGCTGCTGATCGGCGACCGCTGTGGCGCGCACACCTTCCCCTACATCGAGGCGAAGAACGCCAGCGCGCAGGTCGAGCACGAGGCGACCACCTCCAAGGTCAGCGACGACCAGATGTTCTATCTGCGCTCGCGCGGGCTGTCTGAGGAAGACGCGATGAACATGGTGGTCAGCGGCTTCTGCAAGGACGTATTCAACGAACTGCCGATGGAATTCGCCGTCGAGGCGCAGGCCCTGCTGGCCGTGTCGCTCGAAGGATCCGTGGGCTGATCCACGGCAAAACGGCGAATTACCAACCAGTTACCCGAACAATTTATTGAGGCTTATCAACATGGCGCTTCTCGAAATCAAGAACCTGCACGCCGAGATCGATGGGTCGGAGATCCTCAAGGGGATTGACCTGACCGTGAATGCCGGCGAAGTCCACGCCATCATGGGGCCGAACGGCTCGGGCAAGAGCACGCTCTGCCACGTACTGGGCGGCCGTGACGGCTACGAGGTCACGCAAGGCACCATCACCTTCGACGGGCATGATCTTCTGGAAATGGAGACCGAAGAGCGTGCCATCGCCGGAATGCTGCTCGGCTTCCAGCACCCGGTCGAAATCCCCGGCGTGAAGAACATCTATCTCTTGAAGGAGGCGCTGAACGCCAAGCGCGAGGCGCAGGGGCTCGAGGAGATCGACACCTTTACCTTCATGAAGCAGGTGCGTGAACTGGTCGCCTCCATGGACATGGACGATGCCTTCCTGCATCGGGGCGTGAACGCGGGCTTCTCCGGCGGCGAGAAGAAGCGCAACGAGATCCTGCAGATGCTGCTGCTCGAGCCGAAGCTCGCCCTGCTCGACGAGACCGATTCGGGCCTCGACATCGACGCGCTCAAAGTCGTGTCAGACGGCATCAACCGTATGCGCGGCGAGGCGCGCGGCATCATTCTGGTAACCCACTACCAGCGTCTGCTGAATTACGTCGAACCGGACATGGTCCACGTCCTGTACAAGGGCAAGATAATCAAATCCGGTGACAAGACGCTCGCCCATCGGCTCGAGGCCGAGGGCTACCAGGAAATCCTCCAGGAGGCATCATGAACCGAACCGGTCTTCCCGATTGGCTGAGCGACGCGCTGCCCGAACGGGCCGCCGCCCCCACCGAGATTGCCGAGGCCGCCCGTCACCAGGTCGAGACGATCGGCCTGCCGGGCCTGCGTGACGAGGAATGGCGCTGGACCAACCTGCGCGCCATCCAGCGCGGGCGGTTCCATGCCCCCTCCGGCGTCGGCGCGGACGTCGAGCCAAGTACGCGACTGCCACTCGATAACCCACTTCGGCTTCGTTTTGTCGACGGTGCGTTCCAGGGCGTGCCGGACGACCTTCCAGAAGGCGTCGCCATCACTGCGCTGGCCGATGCCGACGAGGCAACCCGCGCGGCGGCCTTCTCGCCCAAGCCGGCGCCGAGTGTCGAGAACCCCAACGATGCGTTGGTCACGCTGAACACCGCCATGGCCCGCGAGGGCGTGGTCGTGGATGTCGCGGCCAACGCGATCGTGGAGCGACCCATCGTGATCGAGTGGCTCGACGGGGCGACCGAGTCGACGATGAGCCACCCGCGCGTGCTGATCCGGTTGGGTGAGAGCGCCTCCGCCACGCTGATCGAACACGTCGAGACCGTCGGCGAAAAGCCGGCCTGGCGGAACAGCGTGATCGTCTCGTCGATCGCCGCGAACGCCGCACTCACGCATATCGCACTGGGCCTCGATGGCGAGTCGCGCCTGTCGACGACCCGCACCTTCGCCGCGCTCGAGCGCGATGCCCGTTATCATAGCCACAACGTCCAGCTCGGTGGCAGGATGATCCGCCGCGAGTACGACGTCCACGTTGGCGGAACCGGTGCCCACACCGATCT
This sequence comes from Halothiobacillaceae bacterium, assembly GCA_016938615.1. Classification (GTDB taxonomy): domain Bacteria; phylum Pseudomonadota; class Gammaproteobacteria; order Halothiobacillales; family Halothiobacillaceae; genus Guyparkeria. The sequence goes on from JAFGUH010000034.1 coordinate 10,045, forward strand.
GATCGGCTTGATGATGCCGCACGGAAAGCAATTGCTTGATACCCATACGCGTATCACGCATGCCGCGGCGGACACCACCAGCAACGAGCACTACCGCACCATCGCCGACGATGCCGGGCGCGGGGTGTTCAAGGGTCGCATTCTGATCGAGCAGGACGCCCAGCGGATCGAGGCGTACCAGTCGAGCAACAACCTGATCCTGTCAGACGACGCCGAAATCGACGCCAAACCCGAACTCGAGATTTACGCCGACGACGTCAGTTGCTCGCACGGCGCGACCATCGGCCGTCTCGACCAGGAGGCGCTGTTCTATCTGCGTACCCGCGGAATTGCGCTGGACGAGGCCCGCGGGCTGTTGATCGCCGGATTCGCCCAGGAAGTGATCGACGAACTGCCGATACCGGCGCTGCGCGACTGGCTGACTACCCGCGTCGAGCAACGCCTGAATGATCGTTCCCTTCCGGTCGATTCGGACGCGTGATGGCCGAGATGACCGCCAAGGCGCAGTTCGAGGCCTTCTCCGTCGACGCTATCCGGGAGCAGTTCCCGGCGCTCGACCAAGCGGTGAACGGCAAGCCGTTGGTGTATCTCGACAACGCCGCCACCACACAGAAACCGCGGGTGGTGATCGACGCGATCCGTACCTTCTACGAGCGTGACAACGCTAACGTGCATCGCGGCGTACACGCGCTTTCCGCGCGGGCGAGCGAGCGTTTCGAGAACGCTCGAGCTCGCATTGCGCGCTCGCTGAATGCCGACAACGAGCGGGAAATCGTCTTCGTCCGCGGTGTCACCGAGGCCATCAACCTCCTCGCCCACTCGTTGTCGGCGGACTGGCAGGCCGGCGACGAGGTGATTCTGACCGAGCTCGAACACCACGCGAACATCGTGCCGTGGCTGATGCTCGGGGAACGGATGGGGCTGACGATACGCACCGTGCCGATCACCGATCGCGGCGAGCTCAAGATCGACGCCCTGCCCGGACTGATCAACGATCGGACGCGTCTGGTGGCGATCAACCATGTCTCGAACGCCCTGGGCACGATCAACCCGGTCGACCGGGTCGTGGCGATTGCCCGTGACCGATCGGTGCCGGTGCTCGTCGATGGCGCCCAGGGTCTGCCGCACGGCCCGGTTGACGTCCAGGCGCTCGGTTGCGATTTCTATGCCTGCTCGAGTCACAAGGTGTTCGGCCCAAGTGGCGTCGGGGCGCTCTACGCCCGGGGCGACTGGCTCGACAGGCTCCCGCCGTTTATGGGTGGGGGCGACATGATCGAGGAAGTGCGCTTCGATGGCGTGCGTTTCGCCCCGCCGCCATCGAAATTCGAGGCCGGCACGCCCAATATCGAGGGTGCAATCGGTTTCGCTGCGGCCCTCGAGTGGATGGACGGTCTCGACTGGCTGGCAATCGAGCGCCATGAGGCCGCCCTGCTCGAGCGCATGACCACGGGGCTCGCCGAGATTCCCGGGCTGCGGATCATCGGCCAGGCGGCGCACAAGGTGCCGGTGGTCTCGTTTTTGATCGACGGCGCGCACCCGCACGACATCGGCACCCTGCTCGATTCCATGGGCATCGCCGTGCGCACGGGCCATCATTGTGCGATGCCATTGATGCAGTGCGTCGGGGCCCCAGCGGGGACCGTGCGTGCCTCCGCGGCCTTCTACAACACACTCGACGAGATCGACCAGTTCGTCGCCGCGGTCGCCCGCGTGCGCGACATGCTCGTCTGAACCGGGAGAACGAATCGTGGAACCGATGGAACGCATTCGACTCAGTCGCGACGTGGTCTGCACCATGGTGCCCTCGGGACAGAAGGTGCTTGCCTCCAAGGACACGCCCGTCGAGCTGATGCAGGCCCTGGGCGGCAGTTTCACCATCAAGGCGCGCGGCCACCTGCTGCGGGTCGAGGGCAAGGATGCAGACGCACTGGGGAAGGAGCCACCCCCGCAGCCGGAGCTCCCCGAAAACGCCTCCGACAAGGAGGTCGAAGATATGGTCTGGGAGCAGCTTCGTGGCGTATTTGACCCCGAGATCCCGATCAACATCGTCGACCTCGGGCTGGTCTATAAGGTCAAGGTGGAATCGCTGCCTGTCTCCGGCCGCCGGGTTGAGGTCGACATGACTTTGACGGCCCCAGGGTGCGGGATGGGGGGCGTGATCGCCTCTGACGCACATCAGCGCATCATGGAGATCCCCACCATCGAAGAGGCCGCCGTCGAACTGGTCTTCGACCCACCCTGGAGCAAGGAGATGATGTCCGAAGAGGCTCAGCTGGCGACAGGCATGTTCTGATCGCCCCGGCCTGCTCGGATCGACATTCCCCGAACGTAAGCACAAAGAGACAGACACGACGATGACCGATACCGCCAATCAGCCGATCGACGACACCTGGATCCGCGTCTGCGAGCAGCGCGAGCTTGCCCCGGGCGAGCGCCGCGTGGTCGAGGGACCGGACGCTGACATTCTCGTGGTGAATGCCGATGGCGTGATACTGGCGGTGATCGACGAGTGCAGTCACCAGGAGCTGCCGATCTCCGAGGGTCCGCTCGATGGTGACATCATCACCTGCCCCTGGCACGACGCTCAGTTTTGCCTGCGCGACGGGGAAGCAATGTCGGCGCCGGCCTACGAGCCTATCGACTGCTACGATGTTCGTGTCGAAAACGACACCATTTACGTTGCCAGCACGCCTCGCGAGGCGGGCTGACACCCACGCTGGAGGAAGGCCCATGACCACCATGGTACACAGCGCCCAACCGGCAACACCGACCCCGACCACTGTCGATCCGACCCGCATCGAAGCGGCCCGCGAGCGCGCCGGAAAACTGCCGGCTGCCCATCGCCTGTCGGCCACCGGAGCCGCCCGAGCCCACCTGAGCAAGGCCTTCGAGGGTGATGACACCGCGCTCGGCTTGCGTCTCGGCATCAAGAAATCGGGCTGCTCCGGTTTCGCCTACGTCATGGATGTCGCTCGCTCGGTCGAGGACGACGATCTCTGGTTCGATTGCGGCGACGGCATCGCGGTGATCACCGATACGACCAGTTTTGACGCCCTGCGTGGCTCGACACTCGACTACGTGGTCGAGGGGCTGACCCGCATGCTGCACGTCGAGAATCCCAACATTGAAGACAGCTGTGGTTGCGGCGAGAGTTTCACCGTCCGCGACGAGGCCTGAGCCAACCGAACGCGCACACCGGAGGCATCAATGACCGACAAGGCGCCCACCATCGATGCGGAAGTCCAGGCGTTGCAGGATGAATTCGCCTTTCTGGGCGACTGGACCGAGCGTTACCAGTACATTATGGATATGGGCAAGCAGATGCCCGCCTTCCCGGCGGAAAAACAGGACGAGGCCCACAAGTTCCACGGCTGCCAGTCCCAAGTCTGGTTTGACCATTATTGGGACGGGAATCGCCTCGAGTTGGTCGGCACCAGTGATGCCATGATCGTCAAGGGGCTGATCGCTCTGCTGTTTCGCGTCTATTCAGGCCGTACCGCCGACGAGATCCTCGCCACCGACGGTGGATTCATCGACGATCTCGGTCTGTCCGGCCACCTGTCGGCCAACCGGGCGACGGGGCTCTCCAACATGATCGAAAAGATTCGTCAGCTCGCCGCCGAACGCGCCGCCGCGTAATCACGCGGGTAGCGCTCTCTTTGCCCTACTCCCTGGCCGCGTCAGATCGACGCCAGCCGCCCTTCCAAAGCCTCCGCGCCCCCACCCACGAGCTCGTGGGTTCCGGCGACCCCGTGACATTGCGCGCATGCGGTTCCTTTTGTAGTATCCGCCACCGGATCGGGTTTGATCCTCAAAACGACAAGCACTTGCCAATCATGGACGGCGAGTTCGGCATGTCTTTAAATCCGTCGGGACTCGGTTTTGAGGCCCCGCCGTGTTTTCAAGGCATCCAACTGAATTCAAGGACGAATGCACCGATGAAAAGACAACGAGTGATGACCAACAGGACCTTCGCGTCCTGTGGCTACACGATCCACGTCACCCAGGTTCAACGCGTTCCCGGCGCGAGCAAAACCATCCTGATGGTGAACGGAGCCATGTCGACCACGGCCTCTTTCTCGTGGGCCATTTCCGCGCTCGACAACTTCAACCTGATCCTATTCGACTCTCCCTGCGTGGGTCGTTCGCGCCAATACAATGCCGGAGCCGACTATCCGACTCAAGAAACCGAATCGGCCATGCTGCTGGATCTTTGCGAACATTTCCGACCGGAATACCTCTGCTCCATGTCATGGGGCGGCGCCGCGACCTTGCTCGCGTTGGCGAATCGACCTACCGCGGTCAATAAGTCCATTATCGGGGCGTTTTCTTTCGGTGTCTCGAACGACATGAAAACACTGATCAACGGGATGACCCGTCGCCTGAATGCTGGAGAAATGCAGGGATTTTCCGACCTGGTGAACGAAACCTTGGGGGAATTCCTCCCTGATCGGCTCAAGACCGCCAACAAGAAATACCTGTCGGCATTGACCGCTGGTGAAGTGTCCTACTTGCGCGAGCATTTTCAACGAACTCTTTCCATCGACAAGGACGAAGCCATTCAAGCCATTGCCAAAATTGAAACCGAAACCCTATTCATCAATGGCAGAAAAGACCGATACACCTCATCGCGTTCCGTTGACGAGGCTTGCGCTCACATCGAGAACAGCGACAAGATCGAGATTGATAGCGGCCATTTCATGGCCATGGAAGACAAACGCGTCGCACGACAGTTGAAGGGAATAATCGAAAACCACTTCGCCTGATGGCGCGTGGAGTCACGCTGATTATCGATCTCGGATGACGCGGGACCGCCACGAGGCGAGCCACATCGGTAATGGCACTCGCTTCGCGTACGCGCCAATCCACCACACAGTGGACCCTGCCGGCCCACTCTGATGATGGCGGGAGTTATCCGCATCCCCGGCCATTACCCCCGGCCATTACCCCCGGCCATTACCCCCGGCC
>JAFGUH010000035.1 GCA_016938615.1 Halothiobacillaceae bacterium
CATCACCGAGCAGATGAAGCGCCTGGGCGCCTCCTGCGACTGGTCGCGCGAGCGCTTCACCATGGACGACGGCCTGTCCGAGGCGGTCCGCGAGGTCTTCGTCCGCCTTTACGAGGACGGCCTGATCTACCGCGGCAAGCGCCTGGTCAACTGGGACCCGGTGCTGCGCACCGCCGTCTCCGACCTCGAGGTGGTCAGCGAGGAAGAGGCCGGCCACCTGTGGCACATGCGCTACCCGCTCTCCGACGGCAGCGGCCACCTGACCGTCGCCACCACCCGCCCGGAGACCATGCTCGGCGACACCGCCGTGGCCGTCCACCCGGAGGACGAGCGTTACAACGGCCTGATCGGCCAGACCATCACCCTGCCGCTGGTCGGGCGCAAGATCCCGATCATCGGCGACGACTACGTCGACCCGGAGTTCGGCTCCGGCTGCGTGAAGATCACCCCGGCGCACGACTTCAACGACTACGCCATCGGCCAGCGCCATGACCTGCCGATGCTCAACGTACTCACCGAGACCGCCACCATCCGCGAGGCGGCCGAGTGCGTGGGCAAGGCGGCGGAAAACGCCGACACGCATCTGCCCGAGCGCTACCGCGGTCTCGACCGCTACGAGGCGCGCCGGCAGATCGTGGCGGATCTCGAGGCCGAGGGGCTGCTGGTGCAGATCGACGACCACAAGCTGATGGTGCCGCGCGGGGATCGCAGCGGCACGGTGATCGAGCCACTGCTGACCGACCAGTGGTTCGTCGACCTGACCCGCGACGAGACGGCCAAGGGCACCCCGGGCGGGAAGAAGGCGATTACCGAACCCGCCATCGAGGCAGTGCGTTCGGGCGACATCCGCTTCGTGCCCGGCAACTGGGAGAACACCTACTTCCAGTGGCTGGAGAACATCCAGGACTGGTGCATCAGCCGCCAGCTGTGGTGGGGCCACCGCATCCCGGCCTGGTTCGACGCCGACGGCAACATCTTCGTCGGTCGCGACGAGGACGAGGTGCGCAAGAAGTACGACATCGCCGCCGACGTCGCATTGAACCAGGACGAGGACGTGCTCGACACCTGGTTCTCCTCGGCGCTGTGGCCGTTCTCCACGCTGGGCTGGCCCGAGCAGACCGCCGAGCTCGAGCGCTTCTACCCCACCAGCGTGCTGGTCACCGGCTTCGACATCATCTTCTTCTGGGTCGCCCGGATGGTGATGATGGGCAAGTACTTTGGCCGCGACGTGCCGTTCCACGAGGTCTACGTCCACGGCCTGGTGCGCGACGCCCACGGCCAGAAGATGTCGAAGTCCAAGGGCAACGTGCTCGACCCGATCGACATCATCGACGGCATCGATCTCGAGTCGCTGGTGGACAAGCGCACCACCGGCCTGATGCAGCCGAAGAAGGCAAAACAGATCGAGAAGCACACCCGCGAGGAATTCCCCGACGGCATCGAGGAGCACGGCACCGATGCGCTGCGCTTCACCTTTGCCGCCCAGGCAACCACCGGGCGGGACATCAGCTTCGACCTCGAGCGGGTCAAGGGCTACCGCAACTTCTGCAACAAGCTCTGGAACGCCAGCCGCTTCGTGCTGATGCAGTGCGAGG
>JAFGUH010000036.1 GCA_016938615.1 Halothiobacillaceae bacterium
ACGCGACCGGCAGCAGCGGTAGCGGCTTCGGCGGCGGCAGCACGATCGCGCGTCTCGACGCGGATGTGCCCTTCGGCGGGCAGGCGAACTTCGAGGTCGTCGCGGGCGATCCCCGCGTCTATCTCGGCGGGTTCAGCCAGGATCAGGTGCGCGTGGCGGGGGGGCTTGGCGACAACGAGGCGCTGAGCACCACGATCCGGGCGAGCGATCCCTCGGGCACGCAGGTCACCGAGACCTTCGACATCGTCACCGGCGATGCCACCGATCAGGTGATCGACCTGAGCGCGTCCACCAACGACACCACGGTCTATGGCCGCGAGGGCAATGACACGATCACCGGCGGCGCGGGCAATGACTCGATCGTCTGGAACGTGACCAATGGCAACCGCTTCAATCCGGCACGGCCCGACGGGCGCGACTTCGTCGATGGCGGGGCCAATGGCGCGGTGGGCGACCGGTTCATCGTGACCGGCAACAACACCCGCGAAAACTTCGTGATCTACACGGTCGCGGCGGCGATCGCGGCGGGGCTGAGCGTGCAGAACGCAGCCGCCGAGATCGTCATCACCCGCAACGGGGACGTGATCGCGGAACTCGCCAATATCGAGGAAATCACCATCAACACGCTCGACGTGACCGCCGATAACGGCAATGGCGTGCCCGATGGCGGCACGACCGGCGGGTTCTTCGGCGACAATGTCTCGGTTGTCGGTGACTTCTCGGGCACCAGTCTGAACTATTCGACGATCACCGTGAACGGCGACGATGGCGACGACACCGTGGACATCTCGCAGCTGACCTCCGATCACCGGATCGTCTTCCGGGGCGGCGGCGGCGACAACGTCCTCGTGGGCGGCGCGCGTTCGCAGGACGTGCTGGTCGATGCGCGCCATGGCAGCGCGCCGGGCAGCACCGATCCCGACAGCCCCGATGGCGACGAAAGCGCCATGCCCGAGGGGCTGGTGCTCGTGGGCGACGACACCAGCGAGACCTTCATCGGCGCGGCCGGTAACGACATCATCTTCGCCGGTGGCGGCGCCGATAACGCACTTGGCAACGAAGGCGACGACATGATCTTCGGCGATGGCGGCGCGGACCGGATCTTCGGCGGCGAGGGCAATGACGTGATCGAGGCCGGCAAGGGCGACGACATGGTCTTTGCCGATGCCGGCGACGACATGGTCATCGCGACCGAAGACGACGGGCGCGACAGCTATTGGGGCGGCGAAGGCTCCGACACGCTGGACTATGCCGCGATCTCGCAATCGGTGGAGGTCGATCTGGGCCACGGCAC
>JAFGUH010000037.1 GCA_016938615.1 Halothiobacillaceae bacterium
CGTCAGGGATACTCGAAGGACGTGAGAATGGCCGTAGCGTCGGTGCGCCGAGAGCACGAAGGAGCTTGACGATGCAGTTCCACGTGGACGGATTCCGGGCTGGCGACCCGCGCGTCCGGCCGGCCGATCCGGCCGCAGCTGCACGGCCCGCGGCCTTGCCGGACGAGGTCGACGTGCTGATCGTTGGATGTGGTCCGGCGGGACTGGTGCTCGCCGCCCAACTCGCCGAGTTCCCGACGATCGCAACGCGCATTGTCGAGCGAAAGTCCGGTCCGCTCGAGCTCGGCCAGGCCGACGGTGTCGCCTGCCGCACGGTGGAGATGTTCGAGGCGTTCGGGCTCAGCGAGCAGCTCGTCGCCGAGGCCTACTGGGTGAACGAGACGGTGTTCTGGGGACCCGACCCGCACGACCGGTCGCGCATCGTGCGCACGGGGCGGGTGCAGGACGTAGAGGACGGCCTGTCCGAGTTCCCGCACGTGATCGTCAACCAGGCGCGCATCCACGACCACCTCCTCAGCTCGATGCGCCGCTCACCGAGCCGGCTCGAACCCGACTACGACCTCGAGGTCGTGGACGTCGCGGTCGGCGACTCGGGCGATCGCCCCGTCACCGTCACCCTGCGCCGCACCGATACCGCCCGCGTAGGCACCGAGGTCACGGTGCGCGCGAAGTACGTGGTCGGCTGCGACGGCGCGCGCAGCGCCGTGCGGCAATCGATCGGGCGCGAGCTCCACGGCGACACCGCCAACCATGCCTGGGGCGTGATGGACATCCTCGCCGTGACCGACTTCCCCGACATCCGCCTCAAGGCGGCGATCCAGTCCGGCAGCCGCGGCAACATCCTCGTCATCCCCCGCGAGGGTGGCTACCTCGTGCGTCTGTACGTCGACCTCGGCGAGGTCGACCCCAACGACCGGGCCGCCGTGCGCGGCATGCAGCCCGACCAGGTCATCGCGATCGCCCGGCGCGTGCTGCACCCGTACACGCTCGACGTGAAGGAGATCGCCTGGTTCTCGATCTACGAGGTCGGCCAGCGGCTCACCGACAAGTTCGACGACGTGCCGGCCGAGCTCGTCGGCGCCCGCGCCCCGCGCGTCTTCATCGCCGGCGACGCGTGCCACACGCACAGCGCCAAGGCCGGCCAGGGCATGAACGTGTCGATGCAGGACACGTTCAACCTCGGCTGGAAGCTCGCCGCCGTGTTGGAGGGCCGCAGCCCCGAGTCGCTGCTGCATAGCTACTCGGCCGAACGCCAGGCGATCGCCCAAGAGCTGATCGACTTCGACAAGGAGTGGTCGGCAATCATGGCCTCGCCGGCCAAGGACCCGGCCAACCCCGCCGCCGGCGGCGTCGACCCGGCCGAGCTGCAGGAGTATTTCGTGCGGTGGGGCCGGTACACCGCCGGCGTCGCCACCCGCTACGCGCCCTCGTCGCTTACCGGCGCGGCGACCCACCAGCACCTCGCCAAGGGGTTCACCATCGGGATGCGGTTCCACTCGGCGTCGGTGATC
>JAFGUH010000038.1 GCA_016938615.1 Halothiobacillaceae bacterium
GATCTTCTCGAGGAAGCCCATCGTGGTCAGCCATTTCTGATCCGGGCCCACGAGCAGCGCGAGGTCCTTGGTCATGTGGCCGTCCTCGACACATTGCACGCAGACTTTCTCGAGCGTCTCGGCGAAGGTTCTGAGCTGGTCGTTGCCGTCGAGCTTGGCGCGGTGCTTGAGCCCGCCGGTCCAGGCGAAGATCGAGGCGATCGAGTTCGTCGAGGTCGCCTTGCCCTGCTGATGCTGGCGATAGTGACGGGTGACGGTGCCGTGGGCCGCCTCGGCCTCGACGGTCTTGCCATCGGGCGTCATCAGGATCGAGGTCATCAGGCCGAGCGAGCCGAAACCCTGCGCCACGGTGTCCGACTGCACGTCGCCATCGTAGTTCTTGCAGGCCCAAACATAGCCGCCCGACCATTTCAGCGCCGAGGCCACCATGTCGTCGATCAGGCGATGCTCATACCAGATTCCCGCCGCCTTGAACTTCTCGGCGAACTCTTCCTCGTAGACCTTCTGGAACAGATCCTTGAAGCGCCCGTCATAGGCCTTGAGGATCGTGTTCTTGGTCGAGAGATAGACCGGCCAGCCCTTGACGAGCCCGTAATTCAGCGAGGCCCGCGCGAAGTCGATGATCGACTTGTCGAGGTTATACATCCCCATCACGACGCCCGCGTCGGGCGCCTGGAAGATTTCCTTCTCGATCACCTCGCCATCGTCGCCGACGAATTTCAGCGTCAGCGTGCCTTTGCCGGGGAAACGGAAATCAGTGGCCTTGTATTGGTCGCCAAAGGCGTGACGGCCGACCACGATCGGCTTGGTCCAGCCCGGCACGAGGCGCGGCACGTTGCGGCAGATGATCGGCTCGCGGAAGATCACGCCGCCGAGGATGTTGCGGATCGTGCCGTTGGGCGAGCGATACATGCGCTTGAGGTTGAACTCCTCGACGCGGGCCTCGTCGGGGGTGATCGTCGCGCATTTGACGCCGACGCCGTATTGCTTGATCGCCTCGGCCGCATCGACGGTGATCTGGTCGTCGGTGCGGTCGCGCTCTTCGATGCCGAGGTCGTAATATTTCAGGTCGATATCGAGATAGGGCAGGATCAGTTTCTGCTTGATGAAGTCCCAGATGATGCGGGTCATCTCGTCGCCGTCGAGTTCGACGAC
>JAFGUH010000039.1 GCA_016938615.1 Halothiobacillaceae bacterium
GACGGGGTGTTGATCAACCCCGGCGCCTGGACCCACACCAGCGTGGCGCTGCGCGACGCCCTGCTCGCCATCGATCGTCCCTTTATCGAGATTCACCTCTCCAACATTCACGCCCGCGAGTCGTTCCGACAGCACTCCTATTTCTCGGATGTCGCCGTCGGCAGCATCGTCGGGCTGGGGGCATTGGGCTACGAACTGGCCCTGACCGCCCTGATCGCTCATCTGGACGCACCGTCCGCCTGATTTGCAGGCACAACGCAAGAGAACCCGTCATGGATATCCGCAAGGTCAAGAAGCTGATCGAACTGCTCGAGGAGTCGGGCGTCGCCGAAATCGAGATCAAGGAGGGCGAGGAGTCGGTACGCATTTCGCGCCACCCCCAGCAGCCAGTCCAACAACCGGCGATGATGCAACCCGCCGCGCCCCAGGCGCCTGCGCCCTCCGGCGAGCCGGCCGCGCCCGCCGGGTCGTCGGAAGACAGCGGCAAGACCATCAACTCGCCGATGGTCGGCACCTTCTATCGCGCCTCCTCCCCGGAGGCCAGCGCGTTCGTCGAGGTGGGCAGCAGCGTCAAGAAGGGCGACACCATCTGCATCATCGAGGCGATGAAGATGTTCAACCAGATCGAGGCCGAGGTCGACGGCACCATCAAGACCGTCCTGGTGGAGAATGGCCAACCGGTGGAATACGACCAGCCGTTGTTCGTGATCGAGTGACGCCAACCTCGCGTCCATCACGTCCAGCCGACATCGTCTTCCCAGGAGTTTTCCCAAGATGCTGAACAAGGTCCTGATCGCCAACCGCGGCGAGATCGCGCTGCGCATCCTGCGTGCGTGTCGTGAACTCGAGATCGGCACGGTGGCCGTCCATTCCACCGCCGACCGCGATCTCAAGCACGTCCGCCTGGCCGACGAGTCGGTCTGCATTGGCGGCCCGCGCTCCAACGAGTCCTATCTCAATATCCCGGCGCTGATCGCTGCCGCCGAGCTGACCGATTCCTCCGCGATCCACCCCGGTTACGGTTTCCTTTCCGAAAACCCCGATTTCGCCGAGCGCGTCGAGCAGTCCGGCTTCATCTTCATCGGTCCCACCGCCGACTCCATCCGTCTGATGGGCGACAAGGTCACCGCCAAGGAGACGATGCGCTTGGCCGGCGTGCCCTGCGTGCCCGGCTCGGAAGGGGCGCTCTCCGACGACGCGGAGGAGAATCAGCGGCTGGCCCGCGAGATCGGCTACCCGGTCATCATCAAGGCCGCCGGTGGCGGCGGGGGCCGCGGCATGCGCGTCGTGCACACCGAGGCCCACCTGCACCATGCCGTGGAGATGACCAAGAGTGAAGCGGGAGCGGCCTTCGGCAACGCGGCCGTGTACATGGAGAAGTTCCTCGAACACCCGCGCCACATCGAGGTGCAGGTGCTCTCCGACGGTCAGGGCAATGCCATTCATCTCGGCGAGCGCGACTGCTCGATGCAGCGTCGTCACCAGAAGGTGATCGAGGAGGCACCCGCACCGGGCATCACGCCCGAGCAGCGGGCACGAATCGGCGCGGTCTGCGTCGCGGCCTGCAAACGCATGAACTACCGCGGCGCCGGCACCTTCGAGTTCCTGTACGAGAACGGCGAGTTCTACTTCATCGAGATGAACACCCGCCTGCAGGTCGAGCACCCGGTCACCGAGATGATCACCGGCATTGATCTGGTCAAGGAACAACTCGCCATTGCCGCGGGCATGCCGTTGCAGCTCACCCAGGACGATGTCGAGTTCCGCGGCCACGCCATCGAGTGCCGCATCAATGCC
>JAFGUH010000003.1 GCA_016938615.1 Halothiobacillaceae bacterium
GGGCCAGGGCCGGATCGTCGGGTGAGGCTCGCCCGTGGACCGGCACGCGACGAACGATCTTGGTCCAGGCGAACTTGGTGAGGTAGACGCCGGATTCCCGGTCGCCGAACACCCACCGGTCCTGCCTGGCCTTGTTGAACGCGCCGAAGTAGCGGGCCGCAGCCCAACTCCTCGACTTGTTCGGATGCGTGTGCCGCGCCCACCGATAGGTGAGCTGCCACACGTAATGGTCCAGCCTGGTGAACACCTTGCTGGACACCACGCTCCGGTAGTAGGCCGACCAGCCCCGGATGACGGGGTTGAGGTGGAAGACCACCGCCGCCGCGTTCGCCCCACGAAGCGAGCGCACCTCGGCGGCGAGCCGTTCCCGAAGCCGCATCACCGACTCGTTGCTGGGTTTGATGAGCAGCTTGCCGCTGCCCTGCCGGTCGACGTAGCGGCGGATGCTGAAGCCCAGGAACGAGAACCCGTCCTCGACGTGGACGATGTTGGTCTTGTCCTCGTTGAAGCGGAGCCCTCTGGGTTCCAGCCATGCCGCCAGCCGAGCTTTGACCTGTTCGGCCTGCTGTCGGCTGTCGCACATCGCCACGTAGTCGTCGGCGTATCGCACCAGCACCGGCGATCCACTCACCGTTTCGGCGTCACTGCGGGCGCTGTTGCGGTAGCGGACCCCTGCGGCCTGTTCCATCCCATGCAAGGCGACGTTCAGTAGCAGGGGGCTGATCACGCCGCCTTGGGGGGTTCCCTCCTCGGTCGGCGTGAACCGGCCCTTCTCGATCACGCCCGCCTGCAGCCACTCGCGCACCATTCCCCTCGCGGGAAACGACCCAAGCTGGCTGAGGAGCTGCTCGTGGTCGATCGAGTCGAATGCCCCGGCCAGATCCGCGTCCAAGATCCATCGACGCTTGCTGCGATCGCCGCATAGCGTCTTGAAGATGACCTCGATCGCGTCATGGCAGCCCCGACCCGGCCGAAACCCGTAGGATCGCGGCTCGAACCGGGCCTCCCACTCGGGCTCCAGTGCGTGCTTCACGCGCGCCTGCTGTGCGCGATCGGCGATCACCGGGATCCCGAGCGGGCGCTGCTTGCCGCCGGCCTTGGGGATGTGAACCCGCTTGACGGGACGGGCTCCCCGGAGGGGACCGTGGCGATGCAGGCGCCTTGCCAGCGCCGCCCGATCCCAGGCCGTCAGTGCGACCTGCCCGTCGATACCCGCCGTCTTGCGGCCAGCGTTGCGCTGCGTGACCTGCCGCACGCTCACCAGCGTGTTGCTGTGGCTTCGCAGCATCAGCTTCTGCAGGTTGCGGACCCGTTTCAGGTCCCCCTCCCGCGTCGCCTTGAAGATCCTCTGCCGTAGCCGCCGTACGTTGTCCTCGTGGGTGTCCCAGCCGATGGCATCCCAGTCGAGGACCCCGTCCTCCGGTCCGTTCACTCCGAAGGCCGCCAATGGCTTCGCTTCCGCGAATCCCGCTGCCGTCATCGCGCCTAACTTGCCCTTCGGTTCCGGTGCCTTGGCATCAGAGCGTCAAAGGCTCACCTGGTCCACGTCAGCTCCCTTTCGGGCCAGGCACGATGCCTGTATCCGGTCAGTTGGGCGCGACGACCGCTGGAGGGAGCGGTCTGCTGCCTCGCGTTCCTGCTGCCTTTCGGCCACCGGCATTGGCTTGTTGGACCATCGTGCGCCCGCCGGGGAGTTGGGCCTTCCTTGCGGTCGGCTTACCGGACCTGCGTCCGGACCCCGACGGGGTTGTCACGTTCCACACGGTCGAGATGCGACCGGGGTGGGTGCCCTCTGTACCCCGGGGCGGCGGTGTCCTCGCGGCTGGCTCCTAGTCACCAGCCGCCGCCTGCCGCTTCCCAGCGGCCAGCCCTGCCCCCGGCGCCGCATCCCATCTCCGGGGGGTTCGATGACGAGGCATCAACGAGGGTTCGCTTGCGCTCACCCGTCCGGCCTTCCCCTTGCCTGTAGCCCCCGGATGGAGCGGGCGCCCTTGGGCTTCTTCCCTGATGCTTCGAACCTCGCCGTCGCCGGCGACGCACGTCAGGGCGGGGACGGATCTGTGGACACCCATCCGGGGCTACGCTGTCATCACGCTCGACCCTCCATTCAGCGAACCCGCTCGAACCATGCGACCTCGTGTCGCAGCCAGGAAGTCGAACCCCTGCCGGCCCTTGGTGAGCCCCACGATCCTGGTCTTGTCGGGGTGCAGGTGCAGCCCCAGCGTGGCCAGGACC
>JAFGUH010000040.1 GCA_016938615.1 Halothiobacillaceae bacterium
CGATTCGCAGCGCCAAGCGACCAAGGACGCCGGCAAGATCGCCGGACTCGAGGTCAAGCGCATCATCAATGAACCGACGGCGGCAGCGCTGGCGTTCGGTATGGACAAGAAGGGCGGCGACCGCAAGCTGGCCGTTTACGACCTGGGCGGCGGCACCTTCGATATCTCCATCATCGAGATCGCCGATGTCGACGGCGAGATGCAGTTCGAAGTGCTGGCCACCAATGGCGACACCTTCCTCGGTGGTGAGGATTTCGACACGCGCCTGATCGACTATCTGGCCGACGAATTCAACAAAGAGCAGGGCATCGACCTGCGCGGCGACCCGCTGGCCATGCAGCGCCTCAAGGAGGCCGCTGAAAAGGCCAAGATCGAGCTGTCCTCGGCGCAGCAGACCGAAGTCAATCTGCCCTACATCACCGCCGACCAGACCGGCCCCAAGCACCTGAACGTCAAGGTGACGCGGGCCAAGCTCGAATCCCTGGTCGAAGCGCTGATCACGCGCTCCATCGAGCCCTGCAAGCTGGCGCTCAAGGATGCCGGGCTGTCGACCTCCGAGATCGACGACGTCATCCTGGTCGGCGGCCAGACCCGCATGCCGAAGGTGCAGGAAGCGGTCAAGAACTTCTTCGGCAAGGAGCCGCGCAAGGACGTCAATCCCGATGAGGCGGTGGCCGTCGGTGCGGCGATCCAAGGCGGTGTGCTCGGCGGCGACGTCAAGGACGTGCTGCTGCTCGACGTCTCCCCGCTGTCGCTGGGTATCGAGACCATGGGCGGCGTGATGACGAAGCTCATCGAGCGCAACACCACGATCCCGACCAAGGCCACACAGGTGTTTTCGACTGCGGACGACAACCAGACCGCGGTGACGGTACACGTGCTCCAGGGCGAACGCGAGCGGGCGGCGAGCAACAAGTCGCTGGGGCGTTTCGACTTGGCCGATATCCCGCCCGCGCCGCGCGGCGTGCCGCAGATCGAGGTGACCTTCGACATCGATGCCAACGGTATCCTCAACGTGTCCGCCAAGGACAAGGCCACCGGCAAGCAGCAGTCGATCGTCATCAAGGCCTCCTCCGGGCTGTCCGACGACGAAATCGACAAGATGGTCCAGGATGCCGAGGCGCACCGCGACGAGGACAAGAAGTTCCAGGAACTGGTGGCCGCGCGCAATCAGGCCGACAACCTGATCCATGCCACCGAGAAGTCGATCAAGGAAAACGGCGACAAGATTACGGACGAGGAAAAGTCCGAAGTCGAGCAGGCCGTGAACGACCTCAAGGAGGCGCTCAAGAGCGACGACAAGGGGGCCATCGAGGCCAAAACCCAGGCGTTGGGCGAGGCTTCAGGCAAAATCGCCGAGAAGCTCTACAGCCAGGATGCGGCAGGTGCCGCCGGAGCTGATGCCTCTGCGCACGGCGCATCCGACTCCAAGCAGGACGACGACGTGGTCGATGCCGAGTTCGAAGAGGTCAAGGAAAACAAGAAGTAAGCATGCCGTGGCGGCTGGCCTTCGGCAGCTGCCAAGCGATCCGGTGGGGGTGGTGGTTCGGCATAGATGTTGCGATGCCAGAATCCCGCCCCCGTCGTTTGATCGTCGGCGCTACAAGCGGCGCTTCGCTTCGTCCGCTGGCCGGCGAAGCGCCCGATAATGTCTCTCGGGGTTTCCAGTACGCATATGTCGAAACGCGATTTTTACGAAGTGTTGGGTGTGGAGCGCACCGCAACCGACGCGGAACTCAAGAAAGCCTATCGGCG
>JAFGUH010000041.1 GCA_016938615.1 Halothiobacillaceae bacterium
GAGTTGGTGCAGTGATGCCGCGTCCGCGCCTGCCGCACGGCGAGCCGGCGCCGTCGCCCGAGGATGCGTCGGTGACGGTGACGGTTGCCAGAAAGGTTGCTCCGGGGCGCGAGGCAGACTTCGAGGAGTGGGTGCAGGGGATCGTGGAGGCGGCAGCGAAGTTCCCGGGGTTCCTTGGCGCCGGGGCCCTGCGCCCTCCCGAGGCGGGTCGCGAGTGGCATGTGGTCTACCGCTTCGCCGACGCGGACAAGCAGCGGGCGTGGGAGACCTCAGCCGAGCGGGCGGCGTGGCTGGCACGGGCCGATGAGTTTGCCTGCGAGACCGGCGCGACCCATGTCTCCGGCTTGGAGACCTGGTTCCGCTCCCCGGACGCACGGCGCCGGCGCCTCCCAAGTGGAAGATGGCGGTCGTGACCTTTGCCGCGATCTACCCTCTGGCGTTGCTGGCCAACGTGGTGCTGGTGCCGCGGACGGCGGCGTGGCCCTTGCTGTTTCGGCCTCTTGCCTTCGCCGGGGTCCTTGTGCCGCTGATGACTTGGATCGTCATGCCGCGGCTCACTCGACTGCTGCGGCGCTCGCTCTACCCTCGATAGTTGGGGTGTATTGGATACTTCCTCCTGGCAAGGGAGTACACCACTGGCCCGGCCATCGCGGTGTGAGCTGCCTGATCCTGATGAATGTGTTGCGTCTGTGCCGCACGTCACGATTGCGTAGCTCTTCTTGAGCTTCTGCTTCTCGTCGACCGCGTGCTGGGTCGTCACCTCGACCGGCTGGGCGACCGCCACCGTGGGCCCTGCTCCGCCACCGGACCACGCGCTCGGTCCTGCTGACTGAGCCGATGGGCCCGCTGGTGGCCGGTCAAGACGTGGAAGCCGAGACGGGCACAGGGGCCGATTGTGGTGGGCCTGGCCATCAGCCGGCCCGATCTGCGGGGTCTGGCGTGAGCTGCAAGCCCGGCGGTCGTCACGGTCGCCCGACTGCTTCCTATATGCTCAGTGTGACCCGTCGCTGAGGGGTGATCTCGGTGCGTCGATACCTCGTGGTGGCCAAC
>JAFGUH010000042.1 GCA_016938615.1 Halothiobacillaceae bacterium
CATGGCCAGGCGTCCTTTGGCGTCGAGATTCAGGTTGGTGATGCCCCGGAACACTTTTTCCCACTTTTTCCCACTTTTCTACACCTGGGCGCACTATAGCCCCACCCCGTGGGGCGTTCAAGGGAATGGCGGAATTTTTCTTTTGCCCACAAGGAGTTAGGCTACAAATCGCGCTGGGAAAGCCGACTGTTTGTAGATAAAAACAGTGGGTTACACCGGATAGGTCATAAAGCGCACGAGGATGCGACAAGGCGCATCCGCGCGGCATCCGAGGGCCAGTGGAGGAAAGTGGGAGAGAATCATCGCCACGCGGACCGTCGGGGATGACGGTCGGGACGAAACGGACGGAAACATCCGAAAGACGCGACCACGGAAACGTGGCACATCGCAATGGGGTGGAGTCGGCCGATAAGCCGGGTTCTGTCGTGGGTTGCCATTCATCTGGGCGCGACGTCGCCGTCGCGCTCGAGCAGCCTACCCGGGAACAGCGCGGGCCACGCCATCGTTCCCCTATTTGGCCTTGCTCCCGGTGGGGTTTGCCGTGCCACGCCGTGTTGCCACGCGTGCGGTGCGCTCTTACCGCACCCTTTCACCCTTACCTGTGCCGCATCGCTGCGGCCATCGGCGGTCTACTCTCTGCTGCACTTTCCGTCGGCTCGCGCCGCCCAGGCGTTACCTGGCACCGTGCCCTGTGGAGCCCGGACTTTCCTCGACGTCTCCTAAGGACGCCGCGACAACCTGGCCAACTCCGGCGGCGGAGTATAACGAAGCACGACGGCGTGTCGAGCGCGGCGTTCAAGGTGCCCGGGAGGCTGGGACCGTCGAGCGACGTCGCTCCGGTACACTCTACGTCCATCGGCATGGCCCGAGATGGCTTGCCCACGCGCAATCCGACCACAGGACACCCCACGACACCCGCCATGAGCAACCCCCTTCCCGACTCCCTGCACCCCCTTCACGCCGCGATGCGCGACCCCGCCGAGCGAGCGGTCGACTGTCCTCGCGCCAAGGAAGTGATCGATTGGGTCTACCGGCAGGAGTGGCAGACGGAGACCATCGATCGCGATCGACTCGGCTGGCTGCTCGACTGGATGCGCCTCTGCAAGGACCCGCGCCGCTTTGAAATTGCCGATGGCCTGTGCGTCGCACTAATCGGCGAGGGTCGGCTAGACGCGGCCATCTCGCTGGCGAGCACGCTGCTTGACGAGTCGACCGATCCCGGGCTTACCCACACCCTGGCGTTGGCCCGGGCGGCCCGCGGGGAGACACGGGCGGCCATCGATCTGTTGCGCGACCTGGTCGGTGGCACGGCCTTCGCGGAGCTGCCGCCCGAGGTGGCCAGCCAGGTGCACCTCGACCTCGCCACGCTCTACCGGAGCCAGGGCAGCCTGTTCAAGGCCATACCCTCCCTGACCCGGGCCGTCGAGATCGCCGGCGAGATCGAGGACCCGGCACCGCTGGAACAGGCTGCCGACGCGCTGATCGAGCAACTGGTGGAACAAGGCGGCGGCGAGGAGGCTGTCGAGATCCTGAGCCCCTGGCTCGACCACCGACGGACAGGCCTGTGGCAACGCGTGCTGACCCGGCTCGGCAGACACCTGGACCCGGCCATGCACGAGCGCGGACTGGCCTTGATGATCGACTGCGGCGGCTATCACACCGTGCTCAACCGGCTGATCGATGACGTCTCCCGAGATGCCGGCGGCGACGAGCAGTCGTTGTTGCTCGCCTTCACCGCCGCCCTCGCCTTGCGTGCACCGGCCGAGGCGGCGTGCCCGCTCGCCGCGCGCCTGCTGGCCAGCGACGCCTCTCGTAGGGACGAGAGCGCCCCGTTGATCGCCGCGGCATCGGTTGCCATCGCCGAAACCCAGGACGAGAGGAACGCCACGCAGGCCAAGTGGCACCGTGACGGCGTGGTCCAGCTGATCAGTGTCGCCAAGCACCACGGCATCCTGGAAGAGGAGGTCCGCGAGTGGGCCGAGACCAAGGGTCTCTACCACGAGCAGGGGGTGATCGAACGGGCCGCGGAACAGTGCCTCGCACGGATCGAGCATCCGCCCGAGTGGCTGATCAAGCTGCTCGAGCACTCGACTCAACCCGGGGCATCGAACGGGCGTTGATCACGCCGTTCGGCGGATCGCCTCGAGAAACCGTTGGAGCAAGCCGGGCTATCCTTGCTCGCCCGGATTATCTCGAACACGATTCAAGAGACTCGCAGCACGCGCGGGCAATGAAAAAGCCCCATCATCAAGATGGGGCTTTCGCGGTCGTCACTGGCACTATGGGCGGATCCGAATGGAGGGACCACCTGAGCGGGCGACCCGGGAGTTACCCGGGAGTTACCCGGGAGTTACCCGGGATTAGCCGAGATTACCCGGAGTGGCCCTGGTTGGCCCTGGTTGGCCCTGGGTAACCTTGGGCAACCCGGGGATGTCAGATACGGAAATCCTCAAGCTTCTTGCCCTGGTTCAACTCGTCGACCAGCCAGTTCGGGCGCTTGCCACGCCCCGACCAGGTCTGCGAGGGGTTCGCCGGGTTCATGTACTTGGCAGGCAATTTCTTGCCCGCCTGCTTGCTGCCCTTCTCCAGACCGAATATATCGGCCACGGAGGTATTGAGTTCGTTGGCGAGCGCCTCGGCCTCGCGCCGCAGTTCCATGACACGCTGTTTGCTGCGTTCACGCAACGCCCGCTCGGCGTCATTGACCAGTTTCTTCAGTTCGTCGGCGGAAAGGTTCTTGACGTCAAATTGACTCATTTGGCTACCTGCTTGTCTGGGTTTAATACGCAATCGTATCGTTTAGAAAAACGCTCTTCCCGATTATGAACGGACACGCATTCCCTCGCCTGCGCAATCTCGGGGAAATCTAGCCGATAAAATAACGAGCGTCAACATTATGTATTTCGAATCGGGCCAATGACAAAAAGCGCCAAATTAAATACGCCAATCGACCATGGCGTTCTTCCGACGAGTAAACGAACAGCAGGTTCCAAAAAGAAAACGGACTCGACCGGAGAAGGCAGACGCGATCGGCCAGTGAATGCCCCCCGTTTACCATGCATGTTTACCATGCATGCCGTCGCGGAGCATTGAAACGCGCCCACCCCAAGCAGCCCCGAACCAGCGTAAATCGACGCTACCCGATTTGCCTTACCCCGGTCTGACGAACGCACCTCAGTCGGCTGGGACGTTCGTCTGAGTCGACTCATCTTCGGTCAAGGGGAAGATCGATACGTAGGCGGCATACATGGACGCCCAGCCCCAGGGAACGAGGAGGATCGCGCTCAACCCGGCAGTGAGCGGCACCGTCATAAACAGGGCAAGCCAGATCAAGCCGAACACCAGCATCGGCAACCAGTTGGCCCAGACCGCGCGGAAACTCATCGCTAGCGCGTTTGGCAAAGACGACTCCGCCAGCACCACCCGGGGGATGGCGAACAGCGTCGCGGAGAGGTAGAGAACGTAGACGCCGACGACCAACAACCACATCCCCATCGCGGCCCCGGAGGTCAGCCAGGGCAACAACGCCGCAAGGCGTTCGCTGTCACTCATCTCGGGGCGGCTCAACACCGCCAGGCCGTCATCCGGCATCGCCGCGCTCAGGTATGCCGCCAGCGCTAGCAGAACCCCGAGGTTTACCAGGATGGTCACCCCGCCGAGCCCGAGCAACGGCCGCCAGGGGGCCTGTCCGGAGAACTGCGAAAACAGCAGGTCGAAGCCGATCGGTTGTTCACGCGCGAGAGGCTCATCCTCGACGCGCTCCAGTATCTCCGCGATACGCGCGAAGATAATGATCACGCCGCCACCGAGAAGCGGCGCGATCAGGTAGCCCGCCCCCATCCCGATCAGCGGCACGAAGCTGGTAAGGAAAATCAGCAGGTACATGAGCAGGACGCTGCCGATCACGAGACCCGGGCGGGTCTTTAGCAGCTGCCAACCGCCCGCGATCCAGCGGGCACCGGAACTGGCCGGTCGTTTGCACATTGAGTAGACTCTTTGTCGATTTTCGATTCATGACGATTCGCCCGGTCCCCCGGGCCGGGTCCAATGGTAACCAAAAGTGGACGCCCGCATGCTCAAAGCCCTTCTTTTCGACGTCGACGGCACCATGGCCGACACCGAGCGCGACGGTCACCGCGTCGCCTTCAACCTGGCCTTCCGCGAGGCGGGCCTGGACTGGCTCTGGAACGTGGCGACCTACGGCGAACTGCTCGCCGTCACCGGGGGCAAGGAGCGCATCCGACACTTCATCGACCGTTACGCCCCGCGCGTACCCGAAGTCGGCGATCTGGCCGCCTGGATCGCCGCTCTGCACAAGGCCAAGACCGCTCACTATCTCGCCCTGCTACGTCAGGGCGAGATCCCGCTGCGCCCCGGCGTCGAGCGGTTGATCGCGGAGGCCCGCCGGGTCGGTATGCGTCTGGCGATCACGACCACTACCACGCCGGAGAACGTGACCGGACTGCTGCAGGCGACTCTCGGCGAGGACAGCCCCGGCTGGTTCGAACTGATCGCCGCTGGCGACATCGTCCCCGCGAAAAAGCCCGCACCGGATATCTACCATTACGCGCTCGAGCGGATGGGTCTGTCGGCCGGCGAGACCCTCGCGCTGGAAGACTCGGCCAACGGCGTGCGGTCGGCCCGCGATGCGCAGGTGCCGGTGTTGGTGACGGTCAACGATTACACCGCCGATCACGACTTTGACGACGCCATCGCCGTCCTCAGCCATCTCGGCGAAGCAAACGACCCCGCCCAGACGCTCCGCGGTCCCGCGCCCAGCCAGGGCCTCGTCGACCTCGACTACCTCTCCGGCCTGATCGGGCGCTGAGGGCGAGCCACCAGCCTCCCCCAGTTTCGCGTCCCCGGTTTCGCTCCCCCTCGTCGGTCCCGCAAAGGCGTTGGGTATTCGTACGGAGGTTCCCCTGGGGGAAACCTCCGTACGAATCGATGGAGTCTCTGGCTTGCGGGTTTGTTCGCTTTTATGGCGCCGGACCGAAGACGGGCCCAAGACACTAATTCGAGCCCGTCGAGAGACGGCTTTGCGGCGTGCGGGAAAACCCGCGAGCCTCTTACGGGCGTGCCACCAAAGGCTCGTCTGAGGCGTTGTCGCGTGTGTGAATGGCGATGGCCATTCACCGCTCGCCACGCCTTGCATCTGGACCCTTGGCGGTCCCGGCTCAGACACTATCGATTCGTGCAGAGTTTCCCTAGACTGGAGACACAACCAACCCCGAGTGATATCGCCATGAACGCGTCTTTCCCGCCTGGGTCCGAACAATTCGACTACTCGTCTTTCATCGATGGTTTCGAAGAAGTCACCTACTGGCACTTCGACTGGTACTCGCGGATCATGGCCGTGCTGCTCTATAACGGTCCCCGCCCCGCATTGAGCGAACACGAGTGCCGTTTCGGTCGGTTCATGGAGACGCACGGTTCACCGCCCGGCCGCCAGGACGAGTTCGACAAGGTCCACCAGCTGCACGTGAAAATGCATCAGGCCGCCGATACGCTCATCACCAGCGCCGAGGGCGGGGCTCACGCGGAACGGGAGGCCTTCGACGAATTCGTGGAATTGCAGAGCCTTTTTCTCGCCACCTGTTTCAACCTCATGCGCGATGTCTTCACGGACATTTGCGAGCGCTCGCGCGCGAGATCGGCCGAAACGAGCTAGAGCCAGAGTTCTAGCGGCGCGTAGTGGATCAGCGCGCGCAGGATGTCGCTGCGCGTCACGACTCCGATCACCACCGGCGGGTCCTCACCCTGGTCGACGACCGGCATGCCACGAATGTCTTGTTCGATCAACACACGCGCCAGTTCGCGGATGTTGGTCTTGGGTCCGGCGGTCAGGACGTCGAACCGGGCGATCGCGCCCACGGGCATCTTCGCGAGATCGGAGTAGCGTATCCGCTGACGAGTGATGTCGCCTCGGGCGATGATCGCCTCGATCCGCCCGTCATCCCCGATGAGGGGCAACAGACCGATACCCCGATGCCACATCAGGTCGCGTGCCCGACCGATCGACTCGTGGATACCGACCGTGATCGGCGGTCTCGACATGATCTGCTCGGCCAGCGAGACCGGTGCCGGTTCGCGTTGCACGGCCCCCGAGGCCTCGCGATAGGCCCGCAGCGGCTCTTCTGACGCGGGCGCGACGCCGCGACCGGGACGGAGTGGCGGCCGACCCCGTTCGTCGCTTGCGGCGCGGATCGGCTCGACGCTCATCGGCGGGCGCAGCAACCCCGGGGAGGTCGCCTCGTCGATGGTCACCGGGTCGCTCACGCCACGGCCGAAGACCGTAAAGCTCATGGCAGTTTCCTCGTGTGTCCCCGAGGTTATCGGCAGGTGGGTCGCTTTCCTTGAGAGACGCACGCGGTAGCGATCCACGCAAATGCCTGGCAAGCGCCTGGCAAAGGCCTGGCAAAGGCCTGGGCCGACTCATCCGCGGGCGAGCGACACCACTTCCCGTTCGCGTCTCGCCAGCCAGTCGCGATACGGGGCGAGCAAGGCCCGCTGTTCGCCCGACCACCGCTCATCTCGCTCCAGACGCACGATCTCGGCCCGCAGGCCGGGGAAATCCCGGCCGCCGGCCGACTCGTCGTCCCCGTCCTCGCCGGGGCGCAACCGCTCGAGCAATCGCGCCTGCCATCGCCGACGGGCCGTGGCATCCAGCGCCTCGGGCAGGTTGCGCGCCACGAACCCTTCTACTAACTCGGCCAGACGGTCGTCCGCGAAACGCATGGTCATGAGCCCGCGGGCGTGATCGATCGCCTCGACACGCGAGGCCAACGACCGGGCACGCGCCCACCAGTCATCCAGCAGTCGCCGGTCGCCCGGCGGAACGAAGCCGGCATAAAGGGCCTGCTCGACCGGTTGGGGCGGCAGGTCACCCTCTGTTCGCTCAAGTGCCCCGACCAGTCGCTCCCGGAGAGCCGCGAAACGGGTGCGGAAATGCTCGGCGTGCAACGTGATCCGCTCGCGATCGATCACCATCCGCTGCGCGACCCCATCGCGCTCGAGGGCATCAAGCGGCAACACCACCGGCACGCGGTTGAGGTGGATGGACTTGATCGGCAGGCGAAGGTCGTCCCAGTCACGCTCCGCATCCTCGGGCGGGTTCTTGAGAAACCGGCGCTCGGCCCAGGCATCGGCGTCCAGGTCGAGCCACGGCAACGGGTCGAACCGCAAATCCCAGCATTCGCGGCGATTGCGGTTGTCGTCAACCTGGCCAAAGGACGCGAATACGGAGGCCGAAGCGACCCGGGCGGGCAGACGCGAGGAGACGTGCAGGAACGGCGCGTGGTCGGCGGCGTCGAGCAGGCGGGCGACCTGGCGCTTGTCCCGGGCGGCAAGGAGGCGTTCCCACAATGCCGGGTCCGCGGCGTGCAGGTGCCGAGCGAGATCGATCGTCGCCTCGACATCGGAAAGGGCGTCGTGGGCCCGCTCGTGTGTCAACCCATTGGCGGCCGACAGTTCGGCCAGGCGCAAGGTGGGTCGGCCGTCGTTGTCGGTGGGCCAGGCGAGCGCGCCGGGGGCGAGCAACCGGTAGGCGCGAGCGGCCTCGAGCACATCGAAACGGCTGTTACCGTCGGCCCATTCGTGGCGATAGGGGTCGAGCAGGTTGCGCCAGAACAAGAATCGCAGCATGGGGGCATCGAAGCGCAGGTTGTTGAATCCGACCACACAGGTATTTGGCTGGCTGACCAGCCGGTGGACCCGATTGGCCAGGGTCGCCTCGCTGTCGCCCCCTTCGAGTTCCGGGGCATCCGGCAGCATGCCGGTGGTCATCACCGCCGCCGGGTGCGGCAGGCAGTCGGTCGGCGGACGTGCGTACCAGACCACCGGCTTGTCGATCGGCTCGAAGGCGAGATCCGTCCGGATGGCGGCGAATTGCAGTGGTCGATCGAAGGCCGGGTCGGCCCCGGTGGTCTCGAGGTCGAAGAACAGAAAGCTCGGGGCGGGACGGGTGACGGGCACGGCCGACTCCTTGGCGTGTGTGGTATCAATCCGGCGGCGGAATGACCGGCAAGAGGGTTTCCAGGCGCCGCGGGCTGCCGGTCAGGCGCCAGTGGTAGATCACCATGCCGGACAGTACGGCCCGCGCGTAGTCACGGGTCTCGTCGAAGAGGATGGTGTCCACCCAGACGTCGCCGGGCAGCGGCACCGCGGGCAACCAGTCACGGGCGCGCCCCGGCCCGGCGTTGTAGGCGGCGATGGCCAACGGGTAGCGATTACCGAAACGCTCGGCCATCCGCGCCAGATAGGCGGCACCCAGGGCGATGTTCGTGCCGGGGTCGTCGAACCGAAGCGGTGCCAGTCCGAGACCGGCCTGACGGTTGATCCAGCGACCAGTCGCCGGCATCAGCTGCATCAGGCCGCTCGCGCCGACACCCGAGCCGATATCTCGCATGAACAGGCTCTCGCGACGCATGATCGAGTATACCCAGGCCGGTGGGATGGATTGTCTCTCGGCCTGAGCCTCCACCAGGGATCGATAGGGTGTGGCGAAGCGGGTCGAGAGCCATTGTGGAGCGTGGAACGCTTCCATGCGCGCGAGCACCACCGAGGCGCGGTCGGGCCAGCCGGCGCGGTCGGCCTGCCAAGCCAACGCGGGGAGCTCGGCCTCCGGCACGTCCGCGAGCGCATGATTGAACAGGCGGCGGGCGTCTTCGGGCCGATCCAGGCGATGCAACGCGAACGCCAGCGACAACCAGGGACGTGCCTGGAGTGCGGCGAGGGTCTGCGCGGACGGCGGGTCGGGTCGACGCGTGTTTTCGGGTAGCGGGTAGCGTATCCCGAGGCGGTCGGCGGCGAGAAAACCATGGTAGTCGGGCGTTTCGGCAAGCGTGCGCCAGACCGCTCGCGCGGCGGTCGTACGCCCCAGTCGCTGTTCAGCCTCGGCATGCCAGAAGCGCCATTCGCGCTCGGACGCGATCTCCTCGGGCATGGCATCGATGGCCTGCTTGACCCGCGACCAGTCGAGGTGGCGCAACGCCGAACGCACCGTCCAAGTCCAGACCTCGTGATCCCGCGCCGAGACCGGTACCTCCTGCAACCACTCGAAGGCCTGCGGCTCGTACCGATAGGCGGCCTTCAGCGCGGCTAACCGCGAGACGCTCGCGGACTGCGCCTCGTCGATCAATTCCAGCCGGGAGGCGCGTTGCCGCAATGACCGTGCCCGGGCAGGGTCCTGCTTGGCCAGCCACAGCAGACCCTGAGTGATTTCCTCGCCGTCGCCCTCGACGTCGATCCGCTCGGCTACCGCGCTCGCCGGTTGATCGCGGAGGGCAAGCCACCGATCACGGTAGGTCGCCAGCCCGGCCGGACCGCGGCCGACCAGGTAGCGCGCCAGGCCGTCCTGCCCCGCCGTGATCGCCGCACGGATCCGCTCCCGGTAGGCTTGCTCGTCCAGGTAGTCGTGGGCCTCGAGCCAGTCAAACACGGGGTCGCAGGCCTTTGGCTGGCTACGCCCGCGCTCCCAGGTGGCCAGTGCCGCCTCGGGTTGCTCTCCGGCAAGCGTGCCCTCGATTTCGATCTCCGCCTGCCAGTAGACACATTGGCGCTTGGCGCCCGGCGTAATCTCGGGGGCGCGATCGAAGACCAGCCGGTACTCGCCCCAGGCCGAGCGGTCTGCCAGGTAATCGAGGTAGCGGCGCTTGAGGCGCGGCATCATGGGGTCCTCGGGATACTCGCGCAGCTGCGCGGCGACCGCGGCCGGTTCTTCGTTGACCCGGTCGAGCAGCCAGAGCGTGCGGAGGTGGCGGCGAATCACCTCGCCGTGTTGCGTCTCCTCGACCCGGTCGAGCGCGTGCCGGAACCCGGCCGGGTCATCGTGATCGATCGCGGTCAACGCCAATTCGAGCCCGACGGGCGGCTCATCGTCGAGGCTGGCGGCGCCTGCGCTATCCACTGCCGCAGCCGCGGTCGCGACCACCAACAGGAACAGTGCGGGCAGGTAGAACGAAGACGAAAATGGCAGGGGGGCGACCATGGGCTTGCCTTGTCGGTTGTCTGTTTTCGAGCATGGGGAGGTCGATCGTGTTCGAGACGCCAACACACATCGCGCCTCTCGGCGCCAAGGCAATCGGGTCTCGCGGAACGTTTCCTCTGGGTGAACGACGCCCGTGTAGGATGCCCGAATCGGACGTGAGTTCGTTATGGAAACTCTGCACGAATGCCATGTCGCTCTGGCTGGGCGAGACATTCGTGATCAAGGCGCTCGAACGCCGGCGTGCCGGTGGCTACGTCAAGACATCGCACCGCGGAGCACGGGCGACTCGCCAAGCCCGGCAGGGCGCGCCTTGAGCCGGGCACCTGCTGCATTGTCGTCCGAGGACGCGGGAGTGGCCCTTCCGCGGCGGACGAGCGCCTTGTATCTTCCCAGCTCAAGGCACGCTTCAGCGGCATGGCATTCGTGCAAAGGTTCCTTATGGAAACTCTGCACGAATGCCATGCCACTCTGGCTGGGCGAGTCGTTCGTTATCAAGGCGCGATGTCGCCGGCGTGCCGGCGGCCACGTCAAGACATCGCAACGCGGAGCACGGGCGACTCGCCAAGCCCCGCAGGGCGCGCCTTGAGCCGAGCATCTGCTGCGTTGTCGTCCTTGGAAAGAGAATGACTCTTCCGCGGCGGACGAGCGCCTTGCATCTGCCCGGCTCAAGGCGCGCAGAGCGGTATGGCATTCGTGCAGAGTTTCCTTATCCAGCTCCGTATTCGTTCGTCGAAGCACACAGCACGCCAATTGACACAGATGAAGACCCACTCCCCGACCTCGCCCGGCGCCTACCACGGGCGTTTCGCCCCGACGCCCTCGGGGCCGCTGCACTTGGGCTCGCTAGTCGCCGCGCTGGGAAGCTATCTCGACGCCAGAGCCAACGAGGGTCGCTGGTCGGTACGCATGGACGACACCGATCGATCACGGAGCCGGCCGGAGACGATCGACACCATCATGGAGCAGCTCGAGGCCCATGGACTGTGGTCGGATGACGAGATGGTCTTGCAAAGCCGTCGGCGCGATCGTTACGAGGCGGCGCTCGAACAACTCGCCTCGGCCGGACGGGTCTACCGCTGCCGATGTACGCGTGCGCGATTGCGCGACTGGGCGGCCGAACACGGCCAGAGGATGGGCGCGATCGGCCCGGTCTACCCGGGCTTTTGCCGCAAGATCGACGTGGCCGCGACCGAGCGGCACGCCCTGCGATTCAAGGTAAGCGACGTGGAACGGCGGGTGGCCGATCGGCGGCTGGGGACAATCCGTCAGGCGCTTGCAAGAGAGGTGGGCGACCCGGTTCTGCGCCGCGCCGACGGGCCGATCGCCTACCACTTGGCCAACGTGGTCGACGACGGCGACATGGGCATCACGCAGGTGGTTCGTGGCGAGGACCTCGCACCCATGACACCGCTGCACGTCGAACTGGCCGAGGCGCTGGGCCTGGCGACCCCCAACTACCTCCACCTGCCGCTGATCAACGGGCCCGACGGGCGCAAGCTGAGCAAGACCAATCACGCCCGGCCATTGGACCCGTCGAAGGCGCCGGAGAATCTCGATGCCGCGGCGAGGGTGCTTGGTCTGACCGGGCCGTGCCAAGGCTCGATCGACGACCGCTCGATCGACGACCGACTGGCCGGTTGGAGCGAGGAATGGGGGCGACGCTATCCCCTGTCGATATCGCCGAGCTGAGCCCGGCCGCAGATGCGCGACGCGGACCACGTCTCGCAGGCGCACCCCGGCACCACCATTCCTTGCTGCGCCTCCCTAGTTGTTGAGGCCCATGCTCTCGTAAACGCGCCGGGCGCCCCCCTCGAGGAACCAGTAAGTGTCGACGTTCTGGGCCTCGAGGTAATACTGCAACCAGCGGACCTGCTTGCCGGTGGCATCGAGGAAAAACAGCGGCCGATTCTGTTTTACCGCCGCCTCGACCAGCCCGCCAAGTTCGCGATTGTCCTTGGTCAATGGCACGTGACGGTCCTGCATCTGGAAAAGGGAGACCCCCTTGCGCTGATCGTTGCTGCGGATATCCACGATAAGCGGTTTCTTGCTGGTCTCGATGCGCGTATAGAATGCCTCCTCGCCTAGCAGGTGCTCCTTGAAGGCGGCGTCGGCGATCAGCCGGTCGGCATCCTCGAGCGGCTCACCCAGCAAGACGGTGTGTCCGGGGTGGGCCTTCGCCCAGGCGAAAACGCCCGCATCGTAGACCCGGACCCGCTGGATGCCCGCTTGCGTGGCCTTGAGTGCGGCCTTGTAGGACACCGCGCAGGTCACCCCATTGCAGTAGAACACCAAGGGCTGCCCCGACGATTCGGCCAGCGCACGCACCTCGTCTTCGAAGCCGGACGAGGCCAACGGGATCGATCGCGCGCCCTCGATATGCAACGTCTCGAACTCGTAGGTCGAGCGGGCGTCGACAACACTCACCGCATCGAGCGACTGGGCGAGCTCGCTGGTCTCGATCGGCTCGAGGCCGACCGACTGGTACTGGTCGCGCAGAGGAAAGTCCGCAGCAAGCGAGGGCGAAGCCTGGCAGAGAAACGACAGGCCCAGCAGGGCCGCGAACCCAAGGGAATTCAGTGTTGGTCTGGCGAGCCCCGCGGCCGGGATGGCTTCCTTCCCATAAATCGGCATCCGTAATTTCCTTTTCATGTTGGTCAACCCGCAACATAACGCCGTTTTCTCGACTAGCGCAAGACAATATCGGCACGCCGGCTTGCCCCGGCGCCGAGGGGTTGATTAAATCCCGGCTCGGGCCGTCGCCCCTTTGCCCATCACTCCCGGAATCCATAATGCGTGCCGATCTCCCATTCTCCTTACCGCTCCCGACCCTCCCTGCCCTGCTCGGCGTCCTGCTCACCTCGCTCTTGCTCGCGGGCTGCGACAACCGCCCGCCCGATCACGCCTTCCTGCCCTGGGACATCAAGGTGAACGAAAACGACCAGGTCTCGGTGTTCGGGGTGACACTGGGTGAATCGACCCTGCTCGACTTCAAGCGGCTGTATGACCAGAAGGCCGATCTCGCGATGTTCGCCCAACCGGGCGAACCGATGACGATGGAGGCCTACTTCGGTCAAATGGCCATTGGGCCACTGACCGCGAAGGTCGTGCTGGTCGCCGACGTCGACACGACAACGTTGGAACGCTGGGCCGAACAGTCGTCCACGGCCGATCCGACCCCGAGCGGCGCGCGCAAGCTGACGCTGTCCGACGAGGCGCTGCTGGAGGCACAGGAGAAACCGATCCGCTCGATCAGTTACGCGCCCAGTGCGGACTATGAGGAAGACCTGATCCGTCGTCGGTTCGGCGAGCCGGCAGAAAAGCGGGCAATGCCGCACGCAGAGCGCGACGAGGACGCACCGTCGGCAACGTTGTGGCTCTACCCGGCCAAGGGTCTGGCGATCACCGTCGAGCCCGACGACACGGAGTTGTTCCAGTACATCAATCCCGGCCGATTCGACCAGCTGGTGGCCCGCACGCTCGATGGTGCGCCGGACGGGAAGCCGGACGGGAAACCCGACGGCCAGTAGGCACCAGCCCCCCGCACGGCGGGGGCCAAGTACTACTCGGTACGGTAGTCGCCGTGCTCACGGGTGGCGAGGAAACGCACCTCGGGCCAGCGCTCCTGGGTCATCTGCAGATTGACCCGCGTGGGGGCGACGTAGACCAGTTCGCCGGCGTGATCGATCGCGAGGTTCTGCTGGTTCTTGTTCTTGAATTCCTCGAAGCGCTTGGCCTCGTCGCACTCGACCCAGCGGGCGGTATTGACGTTCACCGCCTCAAAGCGGCAGTCGACGTTGTATTCGTCTTTCAGGCGCTGGGCGACCACCTCGAACTGCAGCACGCCCACCGCGCCCAAGATCAGGTCGTTGTTGGTCATCGGCCGGTAGAGCTGGGTCGCCCCTTCCTCACACAGCTGTGACAGGCCCTTGAGCAGCTGCTTGGACTTGAGCGGGTCCTTCAACTGCGCGCGGCGGAACAGTTCCGGGGCGAAGTTCGGGATGCCGGTGAAGGCGAGCTTCTCGCCCTCGGTGAAGGTGTCGCCGATGCGGACCGTGCCGTGGTTGTGGATGCCGATGATGTCGCCGGCCTGGGCCGTCTCGAGACGCACCCGGTCGGAGGACATGAAGGTCAGGGCATCCGGGATCTTCACGTCACGCCCCAGACGCACGTGGTGCGACTTCATGCCGCGGCGGAACTCGCCCGAACAGATGCGCAGGAACGCGATCCGGTCGCGGTGCTGCGGATCCATGTTCGCCTGGATCTTGAAGACAAAACCGGTGAACGTGTCCTCCGATGGCTCGACCGTGCGACCGGTCGCCTCGCGCGGCTGCGGCGGCGGCGCGTATTCGACGAAGTCATCGAGCAAGGATTGCACGCCGAAGTTGTTCATCGCCGAGCCGAAGTACACCGGCGTCTGCTTGCCGGCGAGATACGCCTCGAGGTCGAACTCGTCGGCCGCGCCCGCCACCAGCTCCATCTCCTCGCGCAATTCGTCGGCCTGGCTGCCGAGGCGCGCGTCGAGATCCGGGTTGTCCAGTCCCTTGATCGCCTCGACCGCCTGGTCGCGCGTGCCGTCGGCGGCCCCGTAGAGGTAGGTGGTGTCCTGGGCGATGTGGTAGATGCCGCGAAAACGCTTGCCGCTGCCGATCGGCCAAGTCACCGGCGCGCAGCGAATATTGAGCACCGTCTCGACCTCGTCGAGCAGTTCGAGCGGATCGCGCCCCTCGCGGTCGAGCTTGTTGACGAAGGTCATGATCGGCGTGGTCCGCAGGCGGCAGACCTCCATCAGCTTGATAGTGCGTGCCTCCACACCCTTGGCCGCGTCGATCACCATCAGCGCCGAATCCACCGCGGTCAGAACCCGGTAGGTGTCCTCGGAGAAGTCCTCGTGGCCCGGGGTATCGAGCAGGTTGACGATGCGTTCCCGGTAGGGGAACTGCATCACCGAGGAGGTCACCGAGATGCCCCGCTCCTTCTCCATCGCCATCCAGTCGGAGGTGGCGTGGCGACCGGACTTCTTGCCCTTGACCGTGCCGGCGAGCTGGATCGCGCCGCCGAACAACAGCAGCTTTTCGGTCATGGTGGTCTTGCCCGCGTCCGGGTGCGAGATGATCGCGAACGTCCGGCGGCTGGAGTAATCGTTTTCGGGTGTGGTGCTCATGAATGCTCGGCTAGGAAATCGCTCGGCCCACCGCCAATGCGGCGGCAGGCCGGTAAAACAGGTTCAGGACAGCGAGCGGCGCATCACGCGCGCGTCCTCGCGTCCGTTTGGGGCCGGATAATACGCCTTTCGGTGGCCGATATCGGCAAAGCCGGCCGACTCGTACAGGGCAATGGCCGCCCGGTTGCCGGCACGCACCTCGAGGAGCAGGCAGCTGGCCTCGGCGGCGACCGCCGAGTCGAGCAGACGCTCGAGCAGGAACCGGCCCGCCCCGCGCCGCTGCACGGCCGGGTCGACGCACAGGTTGAGCAGGTGCCACTCGTCGAGCACCGTCATCACCACCGAGTAGCCGATCAGCTGGCCGCGGTCGAAGGCCCCGTCGAGCCGGTAACCGGCGCGCAGGCAGTCCTCGAACACCGCCCCGCTCCACGGGTACGGATGCGCGGCTTCCTCGATGGCGAGAATTTCCGGCAGGTCCTCGCCGGCGAGTGCCGCCCAGTCCCAGGGCGGCATGACGGCGGCCTCGGCCCTCACCCGCGCGACCGCCGATCACGAGCGATCAGCGCCCGCCACAAGCGACGCTTGGCTGCCCCGTCGCCGGCCAGAGACGCCAGTTCCCAGGTTTGCCCCCTCACGGTCACGGTATCGCCACCCTCGCCCGTTTCGCAGGCGAGACCGGCAACCTGGGCAATCGCCTCGGCCAGCACCCGGTGGGGGGAGTCGGCCGCGAGACACAGGCGGTCGGTCAGCACCTCGTCGGCCGGCTCGGCCTGAGCCGGGACCGCCTCGGAAGCGGCAACGGGCTCTTGCCGAGGCCGCTCGTCATCTGCCCCGTGGGGTGCCGGGGTCGGGACATCCGCCGAGACATCCATCGGGGTTTCGTGCGAGTCAATCTGCGGCTCATCCCGAGCCTCAGCACGGGCCTCGACGGGCGCGTCGCTGATCGGCTCTTCGTCGTCGACGGGCGATCGCAAACGGGCCGGGCGCACGCGCCCACTGGGGCGGAAGCCCTCGATGCCGAGCCACCCCAGGGCAGCCTCCCGATCGACCCGCAAGGCCATGCTCAGACCGTCACCCGGGTCACACGTCACCCATCTGCGGGTGGGCGCGCTTGGGCGGATGCTCGAGGCGCTCGATGGCGTTGAGGTAGGCCTTGGCAGACGCCGTCACGATATC
>JAFGUH010000043.1 GCA_016938615.1 Halothiobacillaceae bacterium
ATGGCAAAGGCAAAGTTTGAACGGAACAAACCGCATATCAACATTGGCACGATTGGCCACGTTGACCACGGCAAGACGACGCTGACGGCGGCGATCACGAAGTATTTCGGCGAATTCCGCGCCTATGACCAGATTGACGGAGCGCCGGAAGAGCGTGCGCGCGGGATCACGATCTCGACGGCGCATGTGGAGTATGAGACCGAGGCGCGGCACTATGCGCACGTCGACTGCCCCGGCCACGCCGACTATGTGAAGAACATGATCACCGGTGCGGCGCAGATGGACGGCGCCATTCTGGTCTGTGCGGCCTCGGACGGCCCGATGCCTCAGACGCGCGAGCACATCTTGTTGGGTCGCCAGGTGGGTATCCCCTACATGGTGTGCTACATGAACAAGGTCGACCTTGTGGATGACGAGGAACTGATCGAGCTGGTCGAGATGGAGATCCGCGAGCTGTTCTCCAGCTACGACTATCCCGGCGACGACATTCCGATCATCAAGGGCTCGGCCCACCAGGCGATGATCGGCGAGCGCAAGGACATTGGCGAAGACAGCATCCGGGCGCTGATGAAGGCGGTGGACGAGTATATCCCGACGCCTGCGCGCGCGATTGACCAGCCGTTCCTGATGCCGATCGAAGACGTGTTCTCGATCTCGGGCCGCGGCACGGTTGTGACCGGCCGGGTGGAGCGTGGCGTGATCAACGTCGGCGACGAAGTTGAAATCGTCGGCATCCGCGACACCAAGAAGTCGGTCTGCACCGGCGTGGAAATGTTCCGCAAGCTCTTGGACCGTGGCGAGGCGGGCGACAACGTCGGCGTTCTGCTGCGCGGCATCGACCGTGAAGGCGTGGAACGTGGCCAGGTGCTGTGCAAGCCGAAGTCGGTGAACCCGCACACCAAGTTCGAGGCCGAAGCCTATATCCTGACCAAGGAAGAAGGCGGCCGCCACACGCCGTTCTTCGCCAACTACCGTCCGCAGTTCTACTTCCGCACGACCGACGTGACCGGGATGGTGCAGCTGCCGGAAGGCACCGAGATGGTGATGCCGGGCGACAACCTGAAGTTCAACGTCGAACTGATCGCCCCGATCGCCATGGAAGAAAAGCTGCGCTTCGCCATCCGCGAAGGCGGCCGCAC
>JAFGUH010000044.1 GCA_016938615.1 Halothiobacillaceae bacterium
CTACATTGCCGTTGCGGAATTCGTTTGCAGGTATCGGCTTTACTTTTTTATGGCTACCTGCGTCTGGGTTGGTTTCGTTATCGTCGGCCCCGTTTTTAGTGGCTTCGCGAGGACGATCGTTTTCTCGACCCCGTTTCTGCGGCCTGTTCATTTCTTTTTCTTTGGTACTGGCTTCTGGGTCATTTTCCCATTGTTTGTTTACTCCCTGATGTTGTATGTGGCGTTTCGTTTCAAGCCAAAGGAGTTTCCGGGTGGTTGGAATTATGAAGCTGAGGGTGCCATGCCGAAACCGTGCGAAGTTGTAGAAAGACGTCTGTTGCCTAGCAGTCTGACAGAGGAGTATGTTTTTATTACATGGCTGATCGGGGTTTTATTTATGATCTTCTGGATTCCCCAAATTGTCGGGGGATTGGTTTCTTTTTCAGTTATCACATGGATTAAGTGATGCCTGATTTTTACATTACTGACCCAGCGGGTATGACTGCTAGATCGGATGCTGCCTGAATCGGTGTCGGCGGCGGGGGCGGACCGAGGTGACCTTGTGTTTCCATTTGTTTTTAATAAAAAATCTGGCCTTGGGGCGCCTTAGGTTGCCTGAGGGGGTATGCCGTGCCCCAGGGCTGTTCGACGCACGCAAGCGCTATGGTCTTTGTGCACTCAATCACACAGAACATTTGCGCTACCCCAATGCGCACGAAAGCGACAATCCGGTCCATCCGCTGTTCCTGGTCTGGCCGCAACGGATTGTCGGGTGTCATGAAAAAACCGCGCCTCGGCGCGGTTCTTTTCGTTTCCAGGGCGTGGGAGCAGGTGCCTTAGTCCGGATCCTCCAGCGAGAGGATGTGATCCCACTGATCCTCGCTCACCGGCATGATCGAGAGGCGGTTGCCGCGGCGGACCAGCGGCATTTCCTCGAGGGCCGGGTCGGCCTTGAGCTCGGGCAGCGGGATCACGCGCTTGGTGTGGCGAACGTACTTGACGTCCACCAGCATCCAGCGCGGTTTGTCCGGGTCGGACTTCGGGTCGTAGTACTTCTCGTCCGGGTCGAAGGCGGTGGGGTCCGGGCGCGCCTCGCTGACGATGTCCATGATGCCGACGATGCCCGGTACCTTGGTGTTGGAATGGTAGAAGAAGGCCCGGTCGCCCGGCTTCATCTCGTCGCGGATCATGTTGCGCACCTGGTAGTTGCGGATGCCGTCCCAGGGTTCGGTGCCGACGCGCTTGAGATCGTCGATGGAAAAGGCGTCGGGCTCGGATTTCATCAGCCAGTAGGCCATGGGATTACGTCTCCTATTCGGGTGTCAGTCGGGCGATCGACGGGCGTCGATCACGCCGGTGTCGGTGACCACGTAATCGAGCGGCTGGTCCCAGGGGTCGACCGGCAAGGAGTCGACCTCCTGGCAGGCGAAGGCCACGCCGATCGCCAGCGGTCGACGGCCGTGACGTTGGGCCAGGGCCCGGTCGTAGAAGCCGGCGCCCATGCCGAGACGGTTGCCTTGCGCATCGAAACCCACCAGCGGGATCAGCAGGGCGTCGAGGCCGTTGATGCCTCGTCGGCGCGGGTCGCTGGACTCGATGATGCCGTAACGGTTGGTGCGGGGCATGCGCCGCCGCGAGCAGGCGGTCAGTGGGTCGGCATGATGGAAGGCCAGCCGGTAGTCCGGCAGCACACGCGGCAGCCAGATCTGGCCCCGGTGGCGCTTGAGCCAGCCGTCGAGTTCGGGCTCGCCGTCAAAGGCGCAGTAGGCGGCAACGGCGCGCAATGAGAGGCGACGGGCGAGCCGTTCGAGGCGCGCTTCAAGTCGACGGATCGCCTGGAGTCGACTAAAGCCGCCAAGCGCCTTGCGGCGAGCGCGAAGCGCGTTTCTCAAGGCGGCTTTGTCGGGCTTGAGCATGAGTCCGGGCGAACCGTTCGAGCGATCCCGCGGCCGAGTCGACAGCGGGTCGCTTCTGGGTCATGGCCGGCAAGGCGCACTCGACCCTGCCGGCTATCGGGAATGAGGTGTCTTCCAGGGCGCCGCTGGCGACGCTACGACCTTGAACCAAACAGGTTCAAGTCGGGGGCCACGCCCGGCTCATCAGGCTTTCCGCGCAGTGCGCGGACATGCACACAGAACCGTTTTGTCGCCCCCTGTGTCGCGAATTAAGGCTCAAGGGATTGAGCGCCACCTGGCGCACGCCCCAGAAGACTGACTTCATGCTAGGAAACCTCCGCGGGAATAGCAATCCCGTTGTGCAGGGGGCCTTGTGCAGGGGGAGGGGCCCTAAGCGGCTCGCATGGGGTGATGTCAACCTGCGGCCCCTGGAGGGAGGCCCCAAGAGACGCCCGGGGCTTTGCCAGTTGTGGGGTCAAGGGGCGTGGATCGCTGCCACCGGGAGACGTGCGGCCGGGTGACGAACGATCAGGCCTGGCCCGGTTCGATGGCGTCGAGCACACGGTCGATCCGACCGGCCAGTTCGCCGTCGCCGAGATCGTCGGGCAGTTCGAGCTCGCGGCCCTCGAGCAACTGACGCGTGATGTTGAGCGCTGCGAGCACGGCGATGCGTTCGGTGCTCAGCACCTTGCTGTCGCGTCGGATCGTCGCCATCTCGTCGTTGAGGTATTCGGCGGTGCGGAGCAGCATGCCCTGCTCGTCGGGCGGACAAACGATGCGATAGTCCTTTTCCATC
Organism: Halothiobacillaceae bacterium; assembly: GCA_016938615.1. Lineage (GTDB taxonomy): Bacteria > Pseudomonadota > Gammaproteobacteria > Halothiobacillales > Halothiobacillaceae > Guyparkeria. Next base: position 2,671 of record JAFGUH010000044.1, read on the forward strand.
ACCCGGACGGTGACGGGGCGGTTCGGCTGGTTCATGGGTCAATCCTCGCGTTGGGTCTCGGCGGCTTCGTCTTCCAGACGTCGCAACTGGCCGGCAAGTTCCTCGACGCGTGCGTGACTGTGTTCGATCACCCGGCGCAGGTCACGGTTCTCGTTCGTCAGTGCCTCCACCTGCTCGTGCAGCGCGAGGCGTTCGGCGTGGGCCCGCTCGGCGGCGGCGATCAGGCGTTCGATCTTGTCGGCAAGCCGTTCGGCCATGGTTGCGAATCTCCGCGTGTGGGCCCCGGGGCTGATCACGGGTGGGGCGTCGCCCGACCCGCGGGAGTCTATCATTTGCCCCGCATAGCGGTGACAATGTCGGCGTGCATGAATCACGCAACGTGCAACGTGCAACAGTCAAAGGGCAACGGGGAGCCAATGACGGACTACCAAAGACTCCAACAGGCGCTCGACTCGATCGGGGCGCTGGCCAATCCCGCCGAGGCACACGGGGTGCTGATCGGCATGTGGATCGGTGGCGGGCCGACGGAAGAGCTGCGCTGGCTGGCGGAACTGGTCGAGGAAGACGAGTCGCCTCAGGCAGTGCCGGCGGAGCTGTCGCGCCTTTACCGCGATCTCGCCGAACAGGTAACGACGGCCGACAATCTTGGGCTGGCACTGGCCCTGCCGGGCGAGGATGAACCCATGGATCGCCAGGTCGAGGCGTTGATCGATTTCGCTCAGGGCGTGCTTTACGGTTACGCGATCGAGAATGGCCCGGCCCGGCGCTCGCTGGGCGACGAGACGCGCGAGGTGTTCGACGACCTCGGCGATATCGCCCAGCTCGATCCGGAATCGGTGGCCGAGGGCAACCAGGACGATGCCTTCGACATCCACCAGATCGAGGAATACTTGAGTTCGGCGTTGCTGGTGATGTACCTGCAACTCCATCCCCCGGTGCCGGAGACGGCCGGGTCGCGGCGGTTGCAGTAAGGCGCCCTGACGTTGCCAATGCCGCCCCGACGACCTACCCCAGACGAGTGACGAGATGCAGATGATCGGTCCTTCCGCTACCGAGCGGCGCGAGTACCAGCGCCGCCGCAAGCAGTTGATCAAGCGCATCGGCAAGCGTGGCGTGGCGATCGTGCCGGCCGCCGCGGAGCAGCAGCGCAACCACGACAATCCCTGGCCATTCCGGCAATCGAGCGATTTCTACTACCTCACCGGCCTGGCCGAACCCGATGCCCTGCTGGTGATCTGCCCAAAGCGCCCCGAGGGCGAGGTGATCGCCTTTGTCCACCAGCGCGACCCCGAGCGAGAACGCTGGGAAGGCCCGCAACTGGGCACCGAACGGGCACCGACGGTGCTGGGCATCGACCAGGCCTTTCCCATCGGGGAGATCGACCAACGATTGCCCGACCTGCTGTGCGGATACGATAAATGCTACCTGCCGTTCGCCGACCAAGTGCGGGTGACGCAGGCGCTTGAATGGTTCGACGAGTTGCGCCGTGGAGCGCGTGCGGGAATCGAACCGCCGCAGACGCTCAAGGATGTCTGCGTGCCTCTTCACGAGCTGCGCCTGGTGAAATCCGCCCACGAGGTCGATCGGCTGCGTCGGGCGACCGCCGTCTCCGTCGAGGCGCACATGGCCGCCGCGCGTGGCGTGCACGCCGGCCTGTTCGAGTACGAGATCGCCGCGATCCTGCATAAGGTGTTCGCCAGCGCGCACGGTGAACCCTCGTTCGCGCCGATCGTCGCCGGCGGTGAAAACGCCTGCGTGCTCCACTACCGCGCCAATGCCGCGGAATTGAAGGATGGCGATCTGGTGCTGATCGATGCCGGAGCGGAGGTCGACTACTACGCCGGCGACATCACCCGCACCTGGCCGGTTGGCGGCACCTTCAGCAAGCCGCAGCGCGCCCTCTATCAACTGGTGCTCGACGCGCAACTCGCCGCGATCGAGACGATCGGGCCCGGCGTCTCCTTCGACGCGCCGCACCAGGCCGCCGTGCGCGTGATCACGGAAGGGCTGATCGAACTGGGCCTGATTGAAGGGCCGGTCGAGGAGGCGATCGAGGCCGGCCGCTACCGCAGCTACTTCATGCACCGCACCGGTCATTGGCTGGGCTCGGACGTCCACGACGTGGGCGGCTATCGCGTCGACGGTGACTGGCGCGAGCTCGAGCCGGGCATGGTGATGACCGTCGAGCCCGGCATCTACGTCGATCCGCAGTCGGATGCGCCAGAGGAATACCGCGGCATCGGCATCCGCATCGAGGACGACGTGCTGGTGACCAATGACGGCCATGATGTGCTGACCCGCGGGGTACCCAAGGAAATCGACGCGATCGAGGCCCTGTTCGCCGGACACCGCGACCCGGTCAGCGAGCCGATCGAGTAGCACGGGAGTGATCCGCGCATGATCCGCGACGTGGCCGACCGCCCCCAGGAGTGCGATACCGACGTGATGATCGTCGGTGGCGGCATGGTCGGCGGTGTGCTGGCCCGTGCCCTGGCCGCTGACGGTTGGTCGGTGGAGGTGGTCGAGCCGCGCCGTCCCGACGAGTCGGCCAGCTTCGACCGCCGCCTGACCGCGGTGGCCGATGCCGGCTGGCAGTATCTCGACACGGTCGGCCTGGTCGATGCGCCGCTGGCGGCGGCCGCCGAGCGCATCCGCGAGGTGCGGGTATTCGACCGCGGTCACTTCGGTCTCACCCGGATCACCGCCCGGTCGGCCGGCGTCGAGGCGCTGGGCTACGTCATGCCCAACCGGGCGCTGGGCGAGCGGCTCGAATCCCTGCTGACCGAGCCGCCTGCGGGCGAGGGCAGCGTTCGATACCATCGCCCGGCACGCTATCGCCAGCATGCAACCGATGCCGACGGCGTGAGCGTCGAGATTCACCGCGACAAGTGCGAAACATTCACCCGGCGCGCGCGCCTCGTGGTGGCCGCAGACGGCGCGGCGTCGGCGGTGCGCGAACGGGCGGACATGGCCGTCACGCATCGCGAATACGACCAGGTCGCCACGGTGGCCACGGCCATGCCCGCGCGTGCCCATGGTGGCGTGGCCTACGAGTGCTTTACCACCGGCGGGCCGCTGGCGGTGTTGCCCGCGGCCGGCGGCCGGGTGTCGCTGGTCTGGGTGGCGCGGCGCGCCGAGGCCGAACGGCTCGTCGGACTCGATGACGCGGCCTTCGCCATGGCGGTGGACGAGGCCTTCGGTCATCGCCTGGGTGGCTTCTCGGGGCTCTCTCCGCGCGGCCAGTACCCGCTGACCCTGGTGACCGCGAACGAGCCGGTCGCCGATCGGCTGGTGGTGCTGGGCAACGCCGCCCACGCCCTGCACCCGGTGGCCGGCCAGGGATTCAACCTCTGCCTGCGGGACATCCGCGATCTTGCCCGGGTGTTGCGTGCCGACCGCGGTGCGCCGGTCGACCCGGGTGATCCGGTGCGGCTCGAGTGCTACCGCTCGCTGCGCGCGGCCGACTACCGACGCACCATCGGCCTGACCGACGGGCTGGTGCGCGGCTTCTCGCTGGACCTGCCCGGTCTCGGTCACCTGCGTGGCGGGACACTGTCGTTCTTCGACGGCCTGCTGCCGCTGAAAAACCGCCTGGTGCGGGCCACGCGGGGGATCGCCTGATGGCCTCGAGCACAGGGCGACACCGCGTGGATGTGATCGTGGTCGGCGGCGGCATGGTTGGTGCCGCCACGGCCGTGGCGCTGGCGCAGGAGGACCTTGAGGTCGCCCTGATCGAGCGCGAGCCACCGACCCCGCTGGGTGGCGATGATCCCTTCGATTTGCGGGTCTCGGCGCTGGCCCCGGCGAGCATCGCGCTGCTTGACCGGCTGGGCGCCTGGCCCAGCATCCGCGCCGAGCGGGCCGCGCTCTATCGACGCATGCGTGTCTTCGACGCCGCCGGGCCGGGTGACCTGACCTTCGATGCCGCCGAGGTGGGGCGACCCTATCTCGGTTACATCGTCGAGAACCGTCGCGTGCAGCTGGCGCTGTGGGAACAGCTGCGCGAGTTCGACAACGTCGATTGTTTCACGGGCAGCCAGCCCCAGCGGCTTGAGGCCGGTGAGCGTGACGTCACCCTGACGCTCGCCGACGGCCGCGAGTTGCGCGCCGATCTGGTCATCGGGGCCGACGGGCAGCGATCCTGGGTGCGCGAGACCGCGGGCATCGGTGCGGCCAGTCACGATTACTCCGTCGCCGCCCAGATCCTCTCGGTCGAGACCGCCTATCCGCAGCAGGACATCACCTGGCAGCGATTTACCCCCGAGGGCCCGCAGGCCTTCCTGCCGCTCGCGGGCAATCGCGGCTCACTGGTGTGGTACGACGCCCCCGAGCGGGTGCGGGCCCGGCATGCGCTCCCGCCCGAGGTCCTCGGCGAGGCGGCGATGGCCGCGTTTCCCGACGAGCTCGGCGAGATCACCCGGGTGGCAGGCCAGGCCTGGTTTCCCATCCGGCGGATGCACGCGCATCGCTACTGGGCCGATCGGGTGCTGCTGGTCGGTGACGCCGCCCATTCGATCCACCCGCTGGCCGGGCAGGGGGCGAACCTCGGTTTTGCCGACGTCGAGGCCTTGGCCGAGATCGTACGGGAGATGGCCGATCGCGGTCTCGGCGACACGCGGCTGGCCCGCGCCTACGAGCGTCGCCGGCGCGCGGACAACCAGCTGGTCCAGTCATTGATGGATGGTTTCGACTGGGGTTACCGCCGCGTCGATCCGTTGACGGTCGCCGCGCGCACGGCCGCGACCCAGCTGGTCGCCGGCGTGCCGCCGCTGCGCCGCTGGATGACGCGCATGGCCGGCGGCAGCCGACTGGGGTCGTGAGGCGGTGAGGGAAAGCCTCGAGAAGCGCAGCGCCCGGGCCCTCATCCACTGGGGGCTGGCGCTCACTAGGGTGCTCGGGATTGCCGGCGTGGCGGATTTCGAGCGTCAGACCGCGCGCCGCTGGGGTGCGCGGCTGGAAATGCCACTGCTGCTGATCACCTTCTGGATCCCGTTCCAGTGGTACCTGGTGCAGACCGGGCGCATGGACCCGACCGACGGGTTCTGGATCGACCAGCTGATCTGGGGGTTCTTTCTCGTCGAGCAGATGATCCTGCTCTCCACTGTTCATGACCGCGGCTTCTATCTCAAGACCAACTGGCTGATGGTGGCGGTGGTGCTGCTCGGCCTGCCCCTGATCCTGTTCGAGGCCGTGGAATTGCTGCTCGGTCTGCGCCTGTTGCGCGGGTTGCTGGTACTGATCACCGCCCTGCGCCTCGGGCGACGCTACTTCCGCGAGCTCGGCCGGCACGCCTTTTTCGCCATTAGCCTGATGACCGCCTTTCTGATCGTGCTGGGCGGGGCATTGATGCCGATGGTCGAGCCGGAAACCTTTCCCGAGTTCAGCGACGGGGTCTGGTGGACGCTGGTGACGCTGGCGACCGTCGGCTACGGCGACTACGTGCCGGTGAGCGACACCGGTCGGATGATCGGGCTCGGGTTCGTCGCCATCGCGGTGATCTGGATGAGCCTGATCAGCGCCTCGATCGCCGCCTTCCTGGTCGGCTTGCGCATGGAGGCGAACGTCGAGGAAGACGAGCAGGTCGATCGCCACATGATCGAGCGGCTCGATCGGATCGAGTCCCTGCTCGAGGACATGCGGCACGACCGGCCGAGCGAGGGTCAACGGGGCGACGAGAAATAGCGCGCGACCGGTCGTAGGGCAGCCGGTCCGCGTCGCCTGGGCTTAGGCCGGGCGGTGCCCTGCCACCAGCGCCCAGTCGCCCAGCTCGCGGAAGGTGGTCACTTCGTTGCCGGCCGCCGTCCAGGCCGCGGCCACGGCATCGGCCTGGTGCGTGAGGATGCCGGAGAGCGCAAAGCGGGCGCCCGGCTTGATGTGCTGGCTCAGCATCGGGGCGAGTTCGATCAGGGTCGGGGCGAGGATGTTCGCCAGCAGCCCATCCACCTGGCGGTCGGCGGGGTAGTCCGGGGCCAGATAGAGCGAGAGGCGCGCCGGCTCGATATCGTTGAGCTCGGTGTTGCCGCGGCTGGCGGTGAGCGCCTGCGGGTCGATGTCGGTGCCATCGACCTGGCCGGCACCGAGGCGCAGCGCGGCAATCGCCAGAATCCCCGAGCCGCAGCCGGCATCCAGCCAGTGCTGCCCGGCAATCTCCTGCGATTCCAGCCATTCCAGGCACAGGCGCGTGGTCTCGTGCTTGCCCGTGCCGAAAGCCAAGCCCGGGTCGAGGCGAATCGGCAGGCGGTCGCCCGCGCCCGAGCTCTCTTCCCAGGCCGGCTCGATCACCAGCCGCTCGCCGATCGGCATGGCCTGAAAATCCGCCTGCGTGCGTCGCACCCAGTCGTCCTCGTCGAACACCGAGTGGCCCAGTCGGTCGAGCAGGGTAGGGCGCAGCAGCCCATGCAGGGTGCCGACGATCATGGCGGGCGAGACGTCGCCCGGGAACAGGCCGACCACGCGGGTTTCGGCCCATAGCGGCGCCTCGCCCGGTTGCGGTTCGAGCACCGGCTCGTCACCCAGTTCTTCCAGGGTGACCGACAGCGCGCCGGCGGCCAGCAAGGCATCCTCGACCGCCTCGACGTCGTCGCGCGGCACGTCCAGCCACAGGTGTTGCCATTCGTCGGCCATCAGGGTTCCTCGCGAAAATGTACGGCCCCAGGACGGCCCCCGCCGGACCGTTTACGCGCTTTCTAGTGGGATGGAAGGCCGTTTCGTGCGGCGGTCTTCGAACCGGCGCCTTGATTGCGAACAAGAGGCACCATCGATTCGTGCAGAGGTTGCTCAGGAAATCCCGAGACGCTTGTGCAGGAAGTGGATGTCCATGCCGCCGGCGACAAAGCTGGCGTCGGCCATCAGGTCTCGGTGCAGCGGAATGTTGGTCTTGATGCCATCGACCAGCATTTCCTCCAGCGCGCCGCGCATTCGGCGGATCGTCGCCTCCCGGTCGCCGGCGTGGGTGATCAGCTTGCCGATCATCGAATCGTAGAACGGCGGCACCGAGTAGCCGTTGTAAATATGCGTGTCGACACGCACGCCCAGGCCGCCGGGTAAATGCAGGTTGGTGATCTTGCCGGGGCTGGGCGCGAAGGTCGCCGGGTCTTCGGCATTGATGCGGCACTCGATGGCGTGGCCGCGGAACTCGACATCGTCCTGGGTGAGCTGCAACGGCATGCCCGCGGCAATGGCGAG
>JAFGUH010000045.1 GCA_016938615.1 Halothiobacillaceae bacterium
CATGACATTTGGGGCACTGTCGGAAGGGCGGCGCAGCCGCAACCTGGTTTGGATGCGTGCGAATGCGCGCCCGGTCCGTAGGCCGCTGATCGTCCGTCCTCCACGATGTCGCCCGGAGTTGGCCGGAGTGGGCCGACGAAGCAGGGCCATCGACGGGCGTTGGATCGGTCGGACGGACTCCAACGTAGCGAAGCGGGGGCGGCGCGCCGGCGGGCGCGATGATCCAGCCCGAGGAAGGATCCGGCCGTCGCCGCTGCGCGGCCAGCAACGCCAGAAAGGGCCCTCTGAACTGCGGTTTGGAGCCCGGGTCGGATTTGAACCGACGACCTTCCGATGACGAGTCGAAGAGCATTCGTCCAGCGCGTGCCGCCCAGACCCGTTCTGGCTGCTCACGTCAGCGGGGTCGTCCAGCCAGTCCGTTCCTGACCTGCCGTGTTACGGCAGGGGGAATGACCAAGAGAATGACTAGGCCGACCCACGGGAGACCCACCCGAGCATGACGGCCTTCCGATCGGGATCGGAAGGCAGCAACTCCACGGACGCTCAACCGCGGCCGTCCCCTGATCATCGATCAGGACCTTCCAACAGAGAATCGGATGGCAAGGCGAGCACCTCCGGGTCCGGGGTCCGGCATCTGATCGCCGATCTCGCAGGGCGTGCTCCACCGGCGGCTGGTCCTGCCATCAGCCTCCTACGTCGCGGGTCGTGGACACCCCAAATGTGGTCCACTGAGCCTGTAGGTCAGCCAGGTCAGCCGCAGCCAAGGATGTGGGCAGGTGGACCGCCAGGCGACGGATGCAGATGGGGCCATGCGGGCCCCATGGGTGGTGGGGCTGGTTGCCTCCATCGGTGGGCTGGACGCGATCAGCCAGGTGCTGGCCACGCTGCCGGCCAGCTACCCCGGCGCGATCGTGGTGTTGCAGCACACGACCCCGACCCATCCCAGCCAGCTGGCTGAGATCCTCAGCCGGCGGACCGCCCTCAAGGTCACCCTGGCCCAGGATGGCGACCGGCTCCAGCCCGGGCTGGTGCTGGTGGCGCCAGCGGGCCGCCACATCCTAGTCTGCCCGGACCAGACCGTCGCCCTGATCAACTCCGGACAGATGCCGCCGTGGCGGCCATCAGCGGACCTATTGCTGACCTCGATGGCGCTCAGCTGCGGTGCGCATGCGGTGGCGGTGATCTTGAGCGGCGCCGGCCATGACGGCACCGCGGGCGCGGCTGCGGTGAAACGGCTGGGTGGGCTGGTCATCGCCCAGGACCAGGCGACCTCCACAGAATTCGGGATGCCCGGCAGTGCGATCGCCTTCGACAAGATCGTGGATCATGTGGTCGGCGTCGGCGGCATCGGCGCCATCTTGGCAGCGGTCAGCGGCCGCTTGCGGCCAGCGCGCTCCTACCGCCGGCGGCAAAGCCAGCAATCTAGAGCCGAACAGCCTGACGCCGAGGACTGGAATCAGGACGACGTTTCACCATAAGCGCGAAGCGGGGCCGACCTTCCCCAGGCCGGTCACACGCAAGGGTGATCACCGAGGCAAGCAGGGCGAGCGGCAGAATCACTGCCCATGTGCTCTGACCTGCAGTTATAGAGCCCGAGGTCGGATTCGAGCCGACGACCTTCCGATTACGAGTCGGATGCTCCGCGTCGGCCTGGTCGGCTCCAGACGGATCTAGCCTGCTCACGTTGGATGCGCTGTCGCTCCAGACGGCTCTTGAAGGATCCAGAAGGATCGTCTGGATGATCAAATGGATGATCAAGGCGCATCCGATTCTCCATCGGATTCGCCTCCCCTCGTCTTCGAAGGTCGCGCTGGGTAAGGCGGTACGGTGTGTCGGGCGTCGATCCAGCCCATGGTGGCCGTCTGGGATGGCTCGCCCGGGGCGCCGGTGTCAAGCCTGCTGTGGCACGGGATTGGACGGGAGCAGCAGCGCGGCGCCCATGCCGATGAGCCCGATCACGGCCAGGGAGGCCATCGCCAGCGCGTAGGACCGGTTCCCCGATGCCAGGTCGGACACCAGGATGGTGCCGGCGATGGCGGTGCCGAGCGAGGAGCCCAGGTTGGAGACGCTGCGCGACAACCCCGAGATCTCCCCCTGCTGGTCCTCGGGGAAGGCCGACTGCACCAGGTTGACCGACGGGGTCAGCATCACGCCCACGCCCAGGCCGATCAGCAGCAGCCCGGGCACGAAGGCCAGGACGGTATCGGAGGCGACGACCAGGCCGATCAACAGGCCGATCCCGGCGATGGTGGTGACGAAGCCGGCCAGGATCAAGCTCTTCTGGGTGCGCCGGCCGGCGAACCGCTCGGCCCCGAGGGAGGAGACCAGGATGCCGACGGTCGCCGCGGTGAAGATGACGCCGGTTTGGATGGCGTTGTAGCCCCGAACGGTCTGGAGGAAGACCGAAACCACGAACGAGATCCCCAACAGCAGCAGCCACTGGATGTTCTGGGTGACCAGGCCGAGGTTGGAGGTGCGGTTGCGGAACAGCTCGGTCGGCAACAACGGTTCCTTCCCGGCCCGTTCCCTGGCCCGGATGTGGAGGAAGAACCAGAACACGAAGGCGGCCCCCAGTGCCAGCAGCGCGACCATAAGCAGGCGGTTGTCGCCGGCCTGGAGGATCCCCACCACCACCAACAGCATGCCCACGGCCGACAGGACCGCCCCGACGGTGTCAAAGGGGCTGGTCGGATCCGGCGGCAAGGGATCGACCAGCTTGCGGCTGAGGAGCACGATCACGACGATGACCGCGGTCTGGAACAAGAACGCGGCTCGCCAGCTGATGGCCGTGGTGATCAGCCCCCCGATCAACGGGCCGGTCGCGGCGCCGATGCCGCCCATCCCACTGATCCGGCCGAACGCCCGGGCCCGCGACGACAGGTCGGTGAACAGCAGCGTGGTGAGGATGTAGACGGGCGGGATCAACAGGGCC
>JAFGUH010000046.1 GCA_016938615.1 Halothiobacillaceae bacterium
CTCCCCGGACACCTCTTCTTCGCCCGCCACGGCTCCCCGCTCCAGATCGGCCCGACCGCCGACGCCTGCCACTTCGCCTCCTCCGACGCCGCCATGGTCGGCCTCTGCCCGAGCGCCGTCTATCTGGACGACGGCCACTGGGGCGTAGCCACCGCCAGCGAACTCCAACTCTTCGACGCCACCGGCGCGCGCCTCGAACCCCGCCTCCAGCCCCTGCCGGCCAGCAGCCAGGCCGCCCGCAAGGAAGGCTTCCGCTACTTCATGGAAAAAGAGATCTACGAACAACCCCAGGTTCTGGCCGACATCCTCACCGGCCGCCTGCGCGACGACGCCGTCACACTCGACGAACTCCCCGCCGACTGGCTGAGCGCCTTCAGCTCCGTGACACTCTGCGCCTGCGGCACCAGCTACCACGCCGCCCTCACCGGCAGCTACCTGCTCGAACGCCTCGCCCGCGTCCCAGCCAAGGTCGAAATCGCCAGCGAATTCCGCTATCGCGACCCGGTGCTCGACCCGCACGGACTCTTCATCGTCATCTCCCAGTCGGGCGAGACCGCCGACACCCTCGAAGCCCTGAAACTGGCCAAAGCCCAGGGCCTGGCCACCCTCGCCCTGTGCAACGTCGACAACAGCTCCATGGTGCGCGAAGCTCAACACAGCCTGCTGCTGCGAGCCGGCATCGAAAAGGGTGTGGCCTCCACCAAAGCCTTCTCCGCCCAAGTCATGACCCTGTGGCTGCTCGCCCTCGACTGGGCCCAGACCCGCAACACACTCAGCCCCGAACGCCGGCGCGAAGAGATCACCGCCCTGCGCCGCGCCCGCGACGTCGTCCACGTCCAACCCCAGGTCCACGAACGCCTGCACCGACTCTCCAAACGCTACCTGCACGGACACGGCTTCTTCTTCATCGGCCGCGACCTCTTCTATCCGCTTGCCCTCGAAGGCGCCCTCAAGCTCAAAGAGATCAGCTACCGCCACGCCGAAGGCTACCCCGCCGGCGAAATGAAACACGGCCCCATCGCCCTGGCCGACGCCGAACTCTTCACCATCGCCCTCATGGCCCGCAGCACCCTCTACGACAAGATCAAAAGCAACGTCGAAGAACTCTCCGCCCGCGACACCACCCTCATCGCCATCAGCACCCAAGACTTCGACCTGGCCGACGACCTGATCCGCATCCGCGCCTACGACCACCCGATGCTCGAATTCTTCGAAATGCTGGTCGTCGTGCAACTGCTGGCTATGGAAATCGCCATCCGCCTCGGCAACGACGTCGATATGCCCCGTAACCTGGCCAAGAGCGTGACCGTGGAGTGAGTGGGGCGGGGCACTGCCGCCGGCGGACACGCTTGAAGCCCCCTCCCGCCCCCGCTGCCGATCAGCTAGACTCGCCCCATGAGCACTGCTTCCGCCTCGCCATCGGATCACAACGACAGCCGGCGCCAATGGCATCGGCTGTTTGGCATCGCCCTGACCGAAGTCTTCGAGGGTGCGCCTTGGCGCGTCGAGCTGGAACAGGAGCTGGCCGTGCGCAGCCAGTTGCTCGATGTCGCCATCATCGAGGCGGTTGGGGAAGGCGCCGAGCGCCAGCTTCCGCCCGACCTGCCCGACGGC
>JAFGUH010000047.1 GCA_016938615.1 Halothiobacillaceae bacterium
CGACAGCTCCCAAACCAGAAGCGATACATTGATTTCAAGAGGGCGCGAAGTCTACCCGAAGGCAACGCGCCCCGCAAGACCGATTTCTCAACCGGCCCGAACGTGGAGAATCGCGGAGTATAAAACGCTCCGCCGTCAAAAGAGAAGCGCGATTCGCGTCAGAAACCGATCGGGATCGATGCGACGGACAAAAAAAATGCCGGCAGGCGCCGGCAACAACAAGAACCACCAAAGGAGGATAAGCAATTCACAAGATAAGGATATGCTAATCCTCCATGGACGACAACCCCCTCACTGATTTTTTTCTAACGGCTGCCTCGACCCCCTATTCTGGCCCGGCGCTTCGGCCTGGCGCTTCGGCCCGGCACCCCGCTCGACGCCCGGCCTGACATCCCGGCCCGACATCCCGGCTTGACGGTTCCGGCACGCGGCTGCAATCTGCTCGACATGATCGCCGACCCGCCGCGTACGCCCTCGCACATCGATTCGACCGCCACGCTCGACGAGACCATCCGCCGCGACGCGCTCGATTGCGTGATGTGCGGAATCTGCGTCCCCCATTGCCCGACGTTCGCGCTCACCGACAACGAGGCCGACGGTCCGCGCGGTCGGATCAGCCTGCTTCTGGGGATCAGTCAGGGCGACCTGGAACCGGACGCCGCCGTCCGACGGCATCTGGATACCTGCCTGACCTGCCGGGCCTGCGAGACGGTGTGTCCCTCCGGGGTCCAGTACGGACGGCTGATCGACAACGGCCGCGCCCGGCTGGCGCAATCGGAATCGGGCGATGCCCGCCCTCGCGCGCAGGCCCGGCAGTGGCGCCTGCTGCGCGACCAGCTGCTCACTCGCCGACGCCGGCTTGGCTGGGCCTACGGCCTCTATCGTCTTGCCGCACGCCTGAGGCTGGGTGGGCTGGCCCGTCGCCTGGCCGGGCCGCTGGGTCGGGCCCTGCCCCGCCAACCCGCCGCCCCGTCGACGAGCCGACCATCCCACGTCAAGCCGAGTCGCGGGACGGTCGGCCTGTTCATCGGCTGCACCGGAGCGGCCATGAATGCCCCGGCGGCACGGGCGGCCGCGGACGTGATCCGGGCCTTGGGGTATCGCGTAGTCACGCCCGGCGAGCAGGTTTGCTGCGGGGCCATGCATGCCCACGGCGGCGAGCCGGCAGGCGCGGAGGCCCTCCGTGCGCGCAACGCCCGCGTGTTCGCTCGACGGGGTATCGAGACGATCGTGGTGGTGGGCACGGCCTGTGCCTCGGAACTGGGTCGACTGGAAACCGAACACGGCATTGCGGTGCGCGAGATCACTGACTGGCTCGTCGATCGACCGGCCGAGGAATGGCCGACGCTCGGCACCCTGGATCGGCACATTGCCATCCATACGCCCTGCAGCCAGCGCCACCATCTCGCCTCCCCCGGGGCGACGCGGCGGCTGCTCGAGCGCGTACCGGGGCTTTCGCTGACCGCCATCGACGGCAACCAGCGCTGCTGTGGGGCGGCGGGATTGCAGGCCCTGCTCTACCCCGACGAGGCGGAGCGCCTGCGTGAACCGAAGCTTGATTCGATTGCGCGTATCCGGCCGGACACGGTCGTCAGCGCCAACGTCGGCTGCGCGACCCACCTGGCAGCGGGCGCGGATCTCACGGTCCGGCAGCCGGTGGAACTGCTGGCCGAATCGATCCTCGCGGCAAGGTGATGATCAAGGAAACTCTGCACGAATCGATGGAGCCTCTGGCTCGCGGGTTTGTTCGCTTTTCTGGCGCCGGCTCGACGACGGGCCAAAGTGCAATTACTCGGGCCCATCGAGAGACGGCTTTGCGGCGTGCGGACAAACCCGCGAGCCCCGTCCGGGCGGGCCGCCCAGGGCCCATCTGCAAGAGCCCATCTGCAAGAGCCCATCTGCAAGGGCCCATCTGCAAGGGCCCATCTGCGGCGTTGCCGCGTGGGCGAATGGCGACGGCCATTCACCGCGCACCGCGCCTTGCATCTGAACCCTTGGCGGTCCCGCTTCAGACGCTATCGATTCGTGCAGAGGTTCCTTAACCGGAAGGCACGTCCGCGTTGGCGAGATTGCGCCCGTAGAAGATCTCGTACATTTCCTTCTTGAGCGCCTTCTCGATCCGAGTGCACACCGTCGGGCTGTAGTCGTCGGTGCCGTGACCGAACAGGTAGTTGTCGAGGTCGAAGTCCTTCAGGAGCATCTTGGTGTGAAAGATGTTCTCCTGGTAGACGTTCACGTCGATCATCTGGTAGCGCTCGCGCGTGTCCTCGGACATGTAGTTCTGGATCGAGTTGATCTCGTGGTCGATGAAATGCTTCTTGCCGTGCACGTCGCGAGTGAAGCCGCGCACGCGGTAGTCGAGCGTGACGATGTCCGAGTCGAAGCTGTGGATCAGGTAGTTCAGCGCCCGTAGCGGCGATATTCGCCCGCAGGTGGACACGTCGATGTCGACACGGAAGGTCGAGATGCCGTTTTCAGGGTGGCTCTCGGGGTAGGTGTGCACGGTGATGTGGCTCTTGTCGAGGTGGGCGACCACCGAGTCGCGCGCCGGTTCGCTCCCCGGTAGCGGGCCGGGCTCCTCGTGGTAGTCGATCCCCTCGGCAATCACCGGCTCCTCGGAGATCAGGATCGTCACCGAGGCGCCTTGCGGCTCGTAGTCCTGGCGCGCGACATTGAGGATGTTCGCCCCGATCATCTCGGTCACCTCGGTCAGGATCCGGGTCAGCCGATCGGCGTCGTAGACCTCGTCGATGTAGGCGATGTACTCGTTGACCTGTGCGCGGGTCTTGGCATAGCAGATGTCGAAGATCGACATGCTCAGCGTCTTGCTGAGGTTGTTGAACCCGTGCAAGGTGACCGACGGCTCACCCATGACTACCCCCTGAAACAAAGCGCCCGACCTCCCGGCCGGGCGTATCGGTGCGTCGAATGACAACGACGCGCTGTAATTGCCGCAAAGTGTAAACCGGCGCCGGGAATCGTGTCACCAACCGCGCACGCCATCGGCCGCTCACCGCCGCCCTGCTGTCGCCGCAGCGCCACGAACCGTTGGCCCACCACCGCGGCAAATTGATGGGGCGGGCGGGTGCCCTGGAGATCCGCTACTCCGGCTCGCGCACCTCGAAGTCATGCGTCAGCTCGACCGAGTCGCGCAGCATGGCGGAGACGGAACAGTACTTCTCTGCCGACAGGTCCACCGCGCGCTCGACCTTCTTCGGGTCCAGCCCACGGCCGACCACCACGTAATGGGTGTGGATGGTGGTGAACACCTTGGGCGCCTTCACGTCCGCCCGGTCGGCGGACAGCTCGATCCAGCAGTCGTCTACCGGCTGGCGCTGCTTGCCGAGGATCATCATCACGTCGATGGCGGTGCAGCCACCCAGGCCCATCAGCACCATCTCCATCGGCCGCGGCCCGGCATTGCGACCACCGATCTCCGGCGCACCGTCCATGACGATGGCGTGCCCGCTGTCGGCCTCGGCCATGAACGCCATGCCGTCGACCCATTTCACTCGCGCCTTCATCACGACCCCCTATGGCTGGTTGAGTTCGAACAGTTCCGCCAGCGCCTCGCCCGGGTCCTCGGCGCGCATGAACGCCTCGCCCACCAGGAAGGCATGCACGTCATGTTCGCGCATGCGGCGCACGTCCTCGACGCCGAGGATGCCGCTCTCGGTGATCACGATCCGGTCGTCCGGGATGTCGTGTAGCAGCTTGAAGGTAACGTCGAGACTCACATCGAAGCTGCGCAGGTCACGGTTGTTGATGCCGATCAGGCGGGTGTCCAGCGTGAGCGCGCGCAAGAGCTCGTCGTGATCATGCACCTCGACCAGCACGTCCATGCCCCAGTGACGGGCCCGGTCGTGCAGTTCGTGCATGGTCTCGTCGTCGAGCGCGGCGGCGATCAGCAGGATGCAGTCGGCCCCCATCGCCCGCGCCTCGTCGACCTGGTAGGGCTTGATGATGAAATCCTTGCGCAACACCGGCAGGCGGCAGGCGGCGCGGGCGGCCTTGAGGTACTCGGCATCACCCTGGAAGAAGTCGCGATCGGTCAGCACCGACAGGCAGGCCGCCCCACCCTTCTGGTAGCTCTTGGCGATGGCGACCGGATCGAACGGGTCGCGCAGCACGCCGCGGCTGGGCGAGGCCTTCTTGATCTCGGCGATCACCGCCGGACGCTTCTGCTCGACGCGCGAGACGATCGCACGCTCGAAGCCGCGCGCGGGATCCATGGAGCGAAGCTGGTCCTCCAGCACGTTCGCCGGGACAACCTGCTTGGCCGCGGCTACCTCGACGCGCTTGCGCGCGATGATCTTCTTCAGGATATCGGGGGTATCGCTCATGGACTTGTGGAGCTAGCAGGAGACCCGACCGGGTCTCGTTTTCGGAAAGCGGCAGGAGCGCGTCGAATCACTCGCAGGCGCGGGTCATCGCGACCAGCTGCTCGAGCTTGTCCAGCGCCCGGCCCTCGGCCAGCAGGCGCCGGGCGATAGCCACGCCAGCGACCAGGTCCTCGGCCAGGTCCGCGGCATAGATGGCAGCACCCGCATTGAGCGCGATCATGTCGGCGACCGGGCCGGGCTCGCCACCGAGGGCGGCGCGCACGCAGGCGACGCTCTGCTCGGGGCCGTCGACGATCAGGCGATCGAGCGGCTGGCGCGTGATCCCGAAGTCCTCGGGCTCGATGCGATAGCGGCGGATCGTGTTCTCTTTCAGCTCGGCCACCTCGGTCGCCTCGGCCAGCGAGATCTCGTCGAGACCGTCGTGGCTGTGCACCACCAGCACATGGCGCGCGCCCAGGCGCTGCATCACCTCGGCCAGCGGCTCGAGCCAGTCGCTGCTGTAAACGCCCAGCAGCATCGCCGGCGCGCCGGCCGGGTTGGTCAGCGGCCCGAGGACATTGAACAGGGTGCGCACCCCCAGCTCCTTGCGCGGCACGGCGGCGTGGCGCATCGAGCCGTGGTGGCGCGGGGCGAACATGAAGCCGATGCCCAACTCGCGCACACAACGGGCGACGCAATCGCTGTCGACCTCGAGGTTCACCCCGGCGGTCTCGAGCATGTCGGCACTGCCCGACCGACTGGTGACCGAGCGGTTGCCGTGCTTGGCGACATGCCCGCCGGCCGCGGCGACCACGAAGCTCGACGCGGTCGAGACATTGAACAGCGCCGAGCCGTCGCCGCCGGTGCCGACGATATCGACCAGGTGCGGCACGTCGACCTGCACGCCCACCGCCAGCTCGCGCATCACCTCGGCGGCGGCGGTGATCTCGTCGATGGTCTCACCCTTCATGCGCAGCGCGACCATCAGGCCGGCGACCTGCACCGGCGTGGCCTCGCCGGCCATGATCTGGTGCATGACCGCGTACATCTGCTCGCGGCTCAGGTCATGGCGGTCAACGGTGCGGGCGATGGCGTCCCTAATGTCCATTCGGCAATCGGCTTTCGGCGTGGATTCGAACCCGGAAAGGTAGCACGACCGAGGCACCGCGCCCAGTAGCGCCGTGACGTCAGACCCGGTGCCGGCCGCCGTTCGTGGCGTCCCTCGCAACCACGTCCGGCTGGCGAGCGGCGACGACGAGTGGTTGGCCCGACGCGAGCCCATGCTCTTTCTTAACTCACGCCGAGCCTTGGGGTAAAGTGTGAGCGGCTTGACACGGGACCTCGCGGCCCATGTCATCTGGCGAACCGACCCGGCTGGCACGGGCGGAACACCACCCCACTCGACAACCCACGCTATCACCGCAAGGAAGCCCCGTGACCGACCAACAACCCAAATCGACCATCGAAACGCAGCGAGAGACCGCACGCGATCGCCAACTCAGGCTGACCGTCTGGGTCGGCCTGCTGGCATTCATCGTCCTGGCCGGGTACGGCTTTTACCTCATCTACAACCTGACCCGCAGCGTGGCCAGCCTCGACCGCAGCGTGCAACAGATCGCCGAGAACACCACGGCCATGACCCTGTCGATGCAGGCCAACATGCAGGCGATGAGCGAATCGATGACGGCAATGAACCAGTCGATGCGGGATATCAACCAGTCGATGGGGGTGATCAGCAATCGCATCGATCAACTGCAGGGTGACACCGCCGCGCTGTCCACGAACCTGGGGGGCATCACCCGGACCATGACGGGCATGGACAACTCCATGCGATACCTGCGACACGACGTCGGCCAGATGAACCAGTCGGTCGGGCGCCCGCTCTCGTTCTTCAGCCAGTTCATGCCACAAAGCTCTCCCCCACCCGCGTACCTCCCGCCCCAGCCACCACCACGCTGGTGAATACGGCTCGAGCACTCCACCCCATTTGCTCGACAGGGCGACCACGGGGATAAATCACCTGAGGCGACAACCTGGCGCGACAAGGGAAAGTTCAGGTGAATACCCAGGTCGTTTCGGATAAGGCCGATGTGGTCGGTCTGGCCGGCACCGGACACGAGATGCCACGGGCCTTCGGCTTGGTGGTGGCAAGATGCCAGCCAATGTGTATCGGCTCTCTATCGGAGATAGCCGAGATCCGCCGCTCCAGCAAGACCCTGGTTCCATCAGTCGGCCAACACGGAGTCAAGGTCGTATTCCGGGATCGGAACACTTAGGCATCAATACGCATTAAAGCGTTTGTAAAAACCTAATACTCCTGTCTGGTATTCGACATCCTCGCACGCTCTGGCGCGATCGCCCACCAGACAAACCAAACAAACAAAAACTGGAAAGGCAGTCGCATATACAAAAGCCACGCCGACATCTCCGCGTACGCTTCTGGGTGCAACGCCATATGAACATTAGCGGGATAAACTGCAATGATTAATGCGATCAACCCATACCCCGCCCAAAGTCGTGTTTGAGGAATCAACACGCCGACGGCACCAAGTAACTCAAAAGCACCACTGACAAGAACGAGTTCCTTATGGTGTGACAGGTAGTCAGGCATCGCCAGGATAAAAAATTCCGTGAACACAAGATGCCCAACCCCGCCCGCCAGGAAGAAAACTGCAATGACAAGGATTGGGATACGAGGCATCTTATTTCCCTGGGGGCGGCATCCACATACCGCCAACCATCACCGGTGACAAAAAACGGCGCAAAGCAGAGGAGCCAAGAACCTTCAATCCCTCGCGTCGCCGATCTCGCCCTTCATCCGCAGTGCGATCATCGGACCGGCGCTGCAACCGAGTAGCCTCGCCGACCATGACCTGGTGCGTGACCGCGCACGTCTGCTCGCGGCTCAGATCATGACGGTCGACGGTGCGGACGATGGCTTCACGAATGCCCCTGGGATGTTTGGCACTCCGGCATGGGTCTGGCGGGGATCGGTAGCACGGGTGACGAATGGCGCGCAGCTACCGGGTGTTGGCGAAAGCCGAGGTCCGCAACTGTCTCGCGATGCGCCAGGGATACGCACCGACTCCAGAGCAGACGGATGCGAGCACTGGTATTTGAGCGCAGAACCTGAGAGGCGTTTGAGGCCATGCATCAAAAAGATCGCAACCCGCACGATGCCGCCAGAAAGATCATCCGAGAACTCATCCGCAGCGACGCCCCCGCAATGGGCACCGGCAAACCCGACCCCCGGCGACACAACCTCACCGGTCTCTGGTCCAGACGCCTGTCCCGGCGGGACCGGAACATATACCGGTTCGACGACACATCCATCTGCCTCTTTGCCCTGGGTGGCCAGTACGACTCTGTCTGATGCACCCGCCCCCAACTGCCGGTGGGGCGACGAAGGAGAGAGCACGTGACCGCCAAATTGGTTTCGCAGAAGGCCGATCGATCCGCCGTGACCTGACAACTATTTCCTGCGGCGTGTCCGCCACAAACCCCACCCGCCAACAATAACAAGAAAAACGTGTGCCAGCATCGAACCTCCCCAAAACCGAATGCTAGCGGATTGCTGCTCCAACAATTCCGGTGTTGCATCCTGATAAGGAAGGGAGGCTCCAGAAAACCCCAGGAAGCTGAAAACAGCCCCAAAAGTCCAATCACAATGAAAATAAAGCTTCCTATTCGCATGCTCTTCCTGAGGACTAATTGGGGTCAGGGTAAAATTACGCACGCATGGATCGCGACCTCGTACTTTCGCGCGTATTCACCCAGCCACCCAGCATAAGCGGCGAAATCTTCTACACCAGCGAAGCAGGCCTGCCGGTTGTTGCCGCGCTGGATGATGTGCTGAGGCACATCGGGCAGACAGATCCTGGGCAATCTTGCCATGTTCAAACCTCCATCCTTGGAGGGGTTCAATCATCAGAGTATTTAATTTTACCCTGACACCAATTATCGACGAGCGCAGCGAGTGATTTATCCGCGTGCAGCAATTTGTTATGCGAACTAAGTAAGATCACCACACCCCGCCCTCGCTCGTGGTCCCCTTTTCATAAATACTCCACATATCTTCATTGTTGCCGGTGCTCATGAATATTCGCTCGTCGACACTTGCTAAGTAGCGAACTCGGTCCATGGTTAAATTGTTATGGCTTGCAATAGCCCTGGTAGACCTAAAATTGCTCCCACCTTCATCACTAGTGTTATCCCTGAGCCACCCATAAACTCTTTCCCTTTCTCGTTGCTCGACAACCCTGTCATGTGCATGTTGAACAAGCCAGACAGTAAGCCCCGCAATTGCACCACCAGCTGCGCCGATAACGATGCCGTCAACAATCGATACCATCTATATGCCCTCACGCATAACTATAACGGGACGACCTAGCCGCAGCATAACAGCCCGCCCCAGCCAACTTTCTGAGAAAAGGGGTCAGAACCCTTTATCTTTGCCGGCGAAGGAATCCTATGGCGGAAGCTCGACAATCGGCACAGTAATCTCGGCCTCACCAAACGATCCGTGACAAATGCAAGTCTGCTCGCCAGACTGCCGAGCCGGCATCCCGCTAGACTGGTATCCATGCTCGCTGCAATACTCACTGCACCGCTCGCTATCCGATTTCGGTCCGAGATTACCGATGCTCAACTGATGCAGCAACGCGATTCCAATTGGCAGCAATGTGGCTGCCAGCGATAACCAAACGTGCCTGACGTCAAAACCCGGTGTCGCTTCGAGCCTCTTTCCGACGGCGTAACCTCCCACCATCGCGATCACCCAAAGGCCGAAAAACATCGTCGGCATCAGCCCCGACAGCACCTGCTCTGGCCATGTCGGCCAAGTACTGTCGCCAAAGACGAAGAGCCAGAGGGCACCGTACGCGACGCCTAGCACCGCAACGGTGATCAACAGGGAAACGAACAGGCCCGGAACCAGGAACAACAGCATGTAGATGAAGCGTTTTTTCATAAAATGGCATCGCGCAGGAAAAGGGGCAGCTCCTTACCTTCTCCGGTCTTATAGGCCGCAGCGAAACGTTTCGCCCGCCGATGAACGTTTGGCGACCTGAGCCAGGCCGTTACCCGGCGGACGCCCCCCTTTTCTTGCTTGTCCAAGAAAAGAGGCGAGGAGAATGCCCGTGAGTCAGCGGGACAACCTGTCCACCCCGTGCAGAGCACGCGCCCATCGGTATACTATGGCCGCTTTGCGTTTGGTCCCCTTCGGGACCGCGTCCAGACACGATCCACACAAGAATTCTCATGAGTCAGCCTTCCATCGAAACGCGCTTCGATCTGTCGACCTTCCAGGGCCTGATCCTGGCCTTGCAGAGCTTCTGGGCCGAGCAGGGTTGCGCGGTGCTCCAGCCGCTGGACATCGAGGTCGGCGCCGGCACGTTCCATCCGGCCACCTTCCTGCGCTCGATCGGCCCGGAGCCGTGGCGCGCGGCCTACGTGCAGCCCTCGCGCCGGCCGACCGACGGCCGCTACGGCGACAATCCCAACCGACTGCAGCATTACTACCAGTTCCAGGTGCTGTTGAAGCCCTCGCCGGACAATATCCAGGACCTGTACCTCGAGTCCCTGACCCGGCTGGGCTTTGACCCGCTGACCCACGACATCCGCTTCGTCGAGGACAACTGGGAGTCGCCGACGCTGGGCGCCTGGGGCCTGGGCTGGGAGGTCTGGCTCAACGGCATGGAGGTGACGCAGTTCACCTACTTCCAGCAGGTCGGCGGGCTGAATTGCGATCCGGTCTCCGGCGAGATCACCTACGGGCTCGAGCGCCTGGCGATGTACCTGCAAGGCGTGGAGAACGTCTATGACCTGGTCTGGTCGCGCTCGGATGCCGGGGTGATTACCTACGGCGATGTCTACCACCAGAACGAGGTGGAGCAGTCGACCTACAACTTCGAGCAGGCGGACACGGCATTCCTGTTCCAGCACTTCGACCACGCGGAAGGCGAGTGCCTGCGCCTGGTGGAGGCCGACCTGCCGTTGCCGGCCTACGAGCAGGTGCTCAAGGCCTCGCATGCCTTCAACCTGCTCGACGCGCGCCGTGCCATCTCGGTGACCGAGCGCCAGCGTTTCATCCTGCGGGTGCGCACCATGGCCCGCAGCGTCGCCGAGCGCTACTTCGCCGCCCGCGAGGCGCTGGGCTTCCCCATGGCCAAAAACGCCAGCCACTGATCCGGCACGGACGCCCCGCGCCGCGCGACAACGACTACGTATTGCCAACAGGTACGGACTTTCATGACTGACACGGCGGACTTTCTTTTCGAGCTGGGCACCGAGGAACTCCCGCCCAAGGCGCTCACCACCCTGCGCGACGCGCTCGAAGACGAGATCCGCGCCGGGCTGGACGAGGCGGGCCTGGCCCACGGCAAGCTCACGGCCTTTGCCGCGCCGCGCCGCCTGGCCGTGCTGGTCGACGATTTCGCCCGCTCGACCGAGCCCAAGCCGGTCGAGCGCCGCGGCCCGGCCATCAAGGCCGCCTATGACAGTGAGGGCAACCCGACCAAGGCCCTGACCGGCTTCGCCACCGGCTGCGGCGTGTCGCCCGACCAGCTCGAGACCATGAAGACCGACAAGGGCGAATGGCTGGTCCACCGCTACACCGAGCCGGGCCAGAACGCCGCCGACCTGCTGCCCGCCATCGTCGAGCGCGCGCTGGACAAGCTGCCCACCCCGAAGCGCATGCGCTGGGGGTCGTCCCGCGCCGAGTTCATTCGCCCGGTCCACTGGGTACTCGCCCTGCATGGTGATCAGGTGGTCGACATGACCCTGTTCAATCAGGCCGCCGGCAACCAGACCTTTGGTCACCGCTTCCACCACCCGGACGCGCTGACCGTCGCCGCCCCGGCCGACTACGCCGCCACCCTGCAAAAGCACGGTTTCGTGCTGGCCGACTTCGCCGAGCGCCGGGCGCACATCGAGTCGCAGGTGAAGGCCAAGGCCGACGAGATCGGCGGGCGCGCCCATATCGAGTCTGGCCTGCTGGACGAGGTGACCGCCCTGGTCGAGTGGCCGGTGGCCGTCGCCGGCGAGTTCGAGGCGCGTTTCCTCGACGTGCCGCACGAGGCGCTGATGTACACCATGCAGGACGACCAGAAGTACTTCCCCGTCCTGGATGCGCACGGCGCGCTGATGCCCTGGTTCATCACCGTGGCGAACATCGAGAGCCGCGATATCGAGGCGGTGCGCCACGGCAACGAGCGTGTCATCCGCCCGCGCTTCGCCGATGCGATGTTCTTCTGGGAAGGCGACCTCAAGACCTCGCTGGAATCGCACCTCGAGTCGCTCAATCATCTGGTGTTCCAGAAGCGCCTGGGCAGCGTGTTCGACAAGGTGCGGCGCTTAGAGCAACTGGCCGAGGCCATCGCCCGGCAGATCGAGGCCGACCCGCAGGCCGCCCGCCGGGTGGCGCGACTTTCCAAGTGCGACCTGCAGACGCAAATGGTGGGCGAGTTCGCCGGCCTGCAAGGCACCATTGGCTATTACCTCGCCCGTCACGAGGGCATGCCCGAGGACGTCGCGGTGGCGCTGGACGATCACTATCGCCCGCGCCGTGCCGGTGACGACCTGCCGCGCGGCGGGGTTGCCCAGGCCGTGGCGCTGGCCGACCGGCTCGACACGCTGATGGGCATCTTCGCCATCGGCCAGGCGCCCACCGGCGCCAAGGATCCGTTCGCCCTGCGCCGCGCCGCGCTGGGCGTGCTGCGCATCCTGGTCGAACAGGAGCTGGACCTCGACCTGGTCGAGCTACTCGAACTGGCGGCCGACGGGGTCGCCGACAAGGTGCCCGAGGCGCGCGAGCACGTCACGGGCGTGTTCGAGTTCGTCACCGAGCGTCAGCATCGCTACAGCCTCGACCGCGGCATCCGCAGTGACGTCTTCCAGGCCGTCTCCATGACCGGCACCCGCCGGCCGCTGGACTTCGAGCAGCGCATGCGGGCGGTCAACGCCTTCATCGAGCTGCCCGAGGCCGAGGCACTGGCCGCGGCCAACAAGCGCATCGGCAATATCCTCAAGAAGCACGACGGCCCGGTGCCGGAATCGGTCGATGAGGCCCGCCTGGTCGAGCCGGCCGAGCAACGCCTGTGGGAGGCGGTCGACGCGATCGGCCCGCGCATCGAGGCAATGATCGCCGAGGGCGACTACACCGAGGCGTTGACCCGGCTGGCCGCGCTGCGCGAGCCGGTCGACGCGTTCTTCGATTCGGTGATGGTGATGGCCGACGACACGGCCCTGCGCGACAATCGCCTCGCGCTGCTGGCGCGCATCAACGCGCTGTTCCTCGCCATCGCCGACGTCTCGCAGTTGCAGGCGTAAGGCGTCGGCAATGCTCACCTGGCTACGGACGGCCCTGTTTGCCGTGGCAGCGACCCTCTCGTTGCTCGCGCACACGCCGATCCTGCTCGCCGGGCGCTTTCTGCCCTTCGAGCGGCGCTATCGCCTGCTGTTCTCGTTCGGTCGCTCGATCCTGTGGCTCGCACGCGTGATCACCGGCATCCGCCACGAGGTCGAGGGGCTCGAACACCTCGATCCGAATGGGGGCAACCTGGTGCTGGCCAAGCACCAGTCGATGTGGGAGACCATGTTCCTGCCTCGCACGCTGCGGTTCCCGGCGTTCGTGCTCAAGCGCGAACTCCTGCGCATCCCGGTATTCGGCCAGGGGCTCAAGGCTATCGAGCCGGTCGCGATCGACCGCAGCGCCGGGCGCAAGGCGCTGGCCGAAATCCTGCGCCAGGGATCGGCGGCACTGGCCGACGGCCGCGACGTGGTGCTCTTCCCCGAGGGCACCCGTCGGCTGCCCGGCATGCGCCCCAACTACCGCATCGGCGGGGCGATGCTCGCCGAGCGTAGCCGTGCCCGTGTCATCCCCATGGCGGTCGACTCGGGTTGCCTGTGGCCCAAGAAGGGCTTTCGCATGCGCCCGGGCACCATTCATGTGGTCTTCGGCCCGCCGATCGAGACCGAGGGCCGAACGGCCGCAGAGATCAACGACGCCACCCAGGAATGGATCGAGGCAACACAGGAGGCTCTCTACAACCGCCATGGCTGCCCCAACCACGTATCAGACCTTCCTTGACGACGCCCTTGCGCAGATCCGGCGCGGCGAGGCACCCGAGAACGCGCTGACCGAGCGCCTGGCCGAGGTAGGCGCGCTCGAGCTGACCGACCAGCGCGGGATCGGTGGCGGCTGCATCGCCGACGCCGCCCGGCTCGAAACGACTGCGGGCCCGCTGTTTCTCAAGACCCACCCGGACCGCGGCGACGGCATGTTCCCCGCCGAGGGGCGCGGGATCGAGGCCTTGGGGACGCGCATCCGCACCCCGCAGGTGGTCGCCGCGGGGAGCGTCGACGGCACCGCCTACCTGCTGCTGGAATGGCTCGACCTCGGCCCGGTGGACGACGCCGCGCTGGGCGAGGCGATGGCCGAACTGCACGCCGAGCCGCAAGCCGCCTTCGGTTGGCACGAGGACAACTTCATCGGCGCGATGCCGCAGCTGGGCGGGGAAGACGATGACTGGGCGCGCTTCTACGGCCAGCGACGTCTCGCCCCGCAGCTCGACTGGGCCGCCGAACGCGGCCTTTCGGGGCGCAGCATCGATGCCGGCCGCAAACTGATCGACGCCCTGCCCGCCTTCTTCAGCGACTACCACCCCTATCCCGCCCTGATCCACGGCGACATGTGGGGGGCGAACCACGGCGCGCTGACCGACGGTACCCCGGTGCTGTTCGACCCGGCCACCTACCGGGCCGACCGCGAAGCCGAGATCGCCATGACCGAGTTGTTCGGCGGGTTCGCGCCGGGTTTCTACCAGGCCTACCAGGCCCACCTGCCGCTGGATGCTGGCTATCGCACGCGCAAAACGCTCTACAACCTCTACCACGTCCTCAACCACTTCAACCTGTTCGGCGGCGGTTACGCCAATCGTGCCGATGGCATGATCCGCCAGCTACTGGCCGAGGTGCGTTGAAACCGTTGGGATTTGTCGTTCGACCTGCAAGAATGACGGGATACTCATAATCGGCATTCCCACTTGTCATGGACGACCCGAGCACCTCCTTGCTGCACGCCCTGCCGGATGCGGTCTACGTGATCGACCCGGCAACGTCGCGGATCGTCGACTGCAACCGGGCGGCCCACGAGGATCTGCTCCTCGACCGGGAATCGGTGCTTGCCCACTCGGTGCTCTCCTTGCAGACCGCCATCCACGGCATGCCCGCCTGGTCTGAAATCGCCGAGGCGATCCGACAGAACTCGCCCTACCGGTTTATTGGCGCCCACCGACGCGCGGACGGCAGCGAGTTGCCGGTCGAGGTGATGACCACCGTCGCCACCCTGGACGGCAAAGAACGCTTCGTCTCGGTCGCGCGCGACATCCGCCGACGGCCCGGCATGACCGAGCCGCACGCCGTGACGACGAAACGCTGGCAGATACTGCACGATCTGGCCGACGGCGTCTGGGACTGGTACCCCGCCGAGGGTCGGCTGGTCTTCAGCCCCCGTCTGCACAGTCTGCTGGGCTACGGCCCGGAGGAAATGCCGGAGGTCATCGAGACCTGGAAGAACAACGTCCACCCGGACGATCTGCCGGTGGTGATGACCACGCTCGAAGACCATCTGCGTGGCGAGCGTCACCAGTTCGAGGCGGTCTATCGCCTGCGCAACCGCAACGGCCATTACCTCTGGGTACACGACAGGGGCGCCGTGGTGGAATGGGACGTCGACGGTCAGCCACGACGCGTCTGTGGCCTGGTGCACGATGAAACCGATTCGAAGGCAGTGGAACTGCGGCTGCAACGCGAGGCTGACCACGACGCACTGACAGGCCTGTTCAATCGACGGCGAGGCATGGAGCTGCTTGACGAGCTGTTCCGTCGCCACCCGAGCGAGAACGAGCGCCGCGTGGCGATCGTGGCGATCGATCTCGACCGCTTCAAGCGCATCAACGACCGCTTTGGCCACCTGGTGGGCGACCGGGTACTACAGCGCCTCGGCGAGATCATCCGCCACGATCTGCCCGGTGGAGCGATCGCCATGCGCTGGGGTGGCGAGGAATTCCTCCTCGGGCTGGCCGTCACGCGGGAGGATGAGCCCCTCGCCCTGGTCGAGCGACTGCGTGACACGCTGGCCGACACGAGCTGGGGAACGCCGCTGGAAAACGAACGCATCACGGCAAGTGCGGGCCTTGCCATCCGCGACACCCCTGACCAGACGCTCACCGACCTGATCGCCTCGGCCGACCGCTCCTTATACCTGGCAAAACGCGCCGGGCGCGACCGGGCGATCCGCGACCGCCGGTCGACCGGCACCACACGCGCTCTCGACCACCCTCCGACCGAGCCGAGCGACGCGACTCCGTGACTGGTCCAGTACGGCGGCTCTCCGCGCCACCATCGTCACGGCGATCGCGCGGCAAGCCAACAATGACCCATCTGCCGTCTCGAGCCGCGTACGGCAAAAAGCCCCGCCGGCGAACCAGCGGGGCTTTTTCGTTTATGGCGGAGAGAGAGGGATTCGAACCCTCGAAGGGGCTATAAACCCCTTACTCCCTTAGCAGGGGAGCGCCTTCAGCCACTCGGCC
>JAFGUH010000048.1 GCA_016938615.1 Halothiobacillaceae bacterium
CTCGTCCGCTGGTAGCCGGGCGAGCCCCTGCGCCGCCGGCAACAGGTGGGATAGGTCGATGATGGGATATTCGTCCACGGCTACCACTCCTCGATCTGGTCGAACGGTTTGGCCGGCGACAGGTTGTCCGCCTGCGAGTCAGCCATATCCGCGTCCGGCGGTGCAGGTTTGACAGACGGTGCCGACGCCTTGAGGTGCTGGCGGCGATCCGCGTCGCGTCGCGCCTTGCGCGTGGCCTTCTGCGCGGTGGTCACGATCTCGCGCATCTGCCCGATCATGCGGAACAGCGCCAACTCATCCACCTGCTCGCGTCCCTGCTGCCGCAATTTCGCCAGCGCCTGTCTCTGTTCCCAGAGGGTGACAGCCGGGTGCGACAAGGTACGGTAGGGGATTTCCAGGTAGTGCTGCCCCTCCGGTTCCAACACCCAGATACGGCTGATGTCGCGCGGGTCGCGCCGGATCAGGAAGGCGGGCAAGCGGTCGCGCCGTGCAATCCACGGCTTGAGCGCGTCGGCGTAGTAGTGGATGTGGTCGATGACGAAGCCGGTGCGGGTCAGCGTGCGCCGCATGATGGGTAGAAAATCGACCAGGAAAGCAGTGGCGCGGGTGACGACGGCCGGTACGCCGGCACGCGCCACGGCCTCAGCCCAGCGCGCGGCCGGCGGCTGGAGCAGGCCGCTGTGCACGGAGCCGTGGTAGGTGCCGACCGCCAACACGAGCCAGCGCTCCAGCTCGCGCAGCGTCAGGGCAGCCCTCTTCTCGGAGGCGTACTCGCCGCGCTGGCCGGGATTGGAGAAGGTCGTTCCCGGCAATTCGTCGTGGATCATCTGCATCGCCGTGCCGATGATCCGTTCCACGATTCCGCCATAATGCGGCTGCCCGAGCGGACGATAGTCCAACCGGATGCCATGCTGCTCGCAGCCACGGCGCAGCGCCTCGCTCTTGAATTCGGCCGCATTGTCCAGGTAGAGCAACATGGGCTTGCCGCTCATCGGCCAGTCCATCTCCACGTCCAGCCTCTCCAGCCAAGGCCGCTTGTCGCAGGCAGCGTGCGCGAGGCATAGACCGACGGAGACGGCGGACGGCGCTTCCAACGTGACCACCATGCCAACCACGCAGCGGGTGAACACGTCGATGGCGATGGTGAGGTACGGTCGGCCAATCGGTTGGCGGTCGCGCTCGTCCACCACGATCAGGTCGATGACCGTGTGGTCGATCTGCACCTGCTCCAGCGGCGCGGTCAAGGCGGGAGGCACGCCACCGGCACCTTGCAGGCGGCGGGATGCATCTTGGCCTTCCCGGCGGCGAGTGGTCTTGAGTGGGTCGAGGTTGGCGATCCGCAGGGCCACGGTGTTGCGCGCCGGCACTTGCAGCTTTTGCGCCTTGCAAGCCTGCGCGACTTCGCGGTGGAACACCGCCAGGCTGCGCTTCTGCTTGGTCAGGAAGCGCTTTTGCAGCAGCTCGCGGATGATGCATTCGACTGGCTCCGACAGACGCCCCTTGCCTTTCCCGCCTCCGGATCGGCCGCGAGCCAGGTCCGTTACAAGCCCCGCGCCTTGCCGTGCTCGGCGGATCAGGACATACACCTGCCGCCTGGACAGGCCAAGCGCCTGAGCAGCGGCGTCGGCGGCTTCATGCCCGACCACCTCAAGCGCAGCCAATGGCCCGATAATTTCCGTCCGGCGCAGGGCCTGTGCCCATGCCTCGTCGGGCAGGGTCGCTACGCCTTGCTCGGCAATCGGTGATGTGTCTGACGCCATGCCCACACCTCGCTTTGGTGCACACGAGTATTGAGTATAGTCGAGATTGGTGGAGATGACTTCTGATATTGCGGTGTCAGGAGCCGCCTGCACAACGGGAGCAACACCCAGTCAGGTGGTGCAGCTGTCTTCTGAAAACGACA
>JAFGUH010000049.1 GCA_016938615.1 Halothiobacillaceae bacterium
CATGTCCTCGGTCGAGATCGACACGGTCATGCCGCAGGATCTGATCAACGCGAAACCGGCCGCCGCCGCGGTGCGCGAATTCTTCGGTTCCTCGCAGCTGTCGCAGTTCATGGACCAGACCAACCCGCTTTCGGAAGTCACCCACAAGCGTCGTCTCTCGGCGCTTGGCCCGGGCGGCCTGACCCGTGAGCGCGCGGGCTTCGAAGTTCGCGACGTTCACCCGACCCACTATGGCCGGATGTGTCCGATCGAGACGCCGGAAGGTCAGAACATCGGTCTTATCAACTCGCTGGCCACCTTTGCCCGCGTGAACAAATATGGCTTCATCGAAACCCCGTATCGTAAGGTCGAGGATGGCAAGGTCACCGATGAGGTGGTCTACATGTCCGCGACCGAGGAAATGCGTCACACCGTGGCGCAGGCGAACGCGACCCTCGACGAGAACGGCAAGTTCATCAACGACCTCGTTTCGACCCGCCAGTCGGGCGAATACGCACTCAACCCGCCGGAAATGGTGGACCTGATCGACGTGTCGCCGAAACAGCTGGTCTCGGTCGGTGCGGCGCTCATCCCGTTCCTCGAAAACGACGACGCGAACCGCGCTCTGATGGGTGCGAACATGCAACGTCAGGCCGTGCCGCTGCTGCGCTCGGAGGCTCCCTATGTCGGCACCGGCATGGAAGCGACCGTCGCGCGCGACTCGGGCGCTGCGATCATGGCGAACCGCGGCGGCATCATCGACCAAGTCGATGCGCAGCGTATCGTTATTCGCGTGACCGACGATCTCGAGGCGGGCGACGTGGGCGTGGACATTTACCGTCTGCGCAAGTTCAAGCGCTCGAACCAGTCCTCGACCATCAACCAGCGTCCGATCGTGAAGGTGGGCGACAAGGTGGTGAAGGGGCAGATCATCGCGGACGGTCCCTCGACCGACCAGGGTGAACTGGCAATCGGCCGCAACGTGGTCGTCGCCTTCATGCCGTGGAACGGCTACAACTACGAAGACTCGATCCTGATCTCCGAGCGGATTCACCGCGACGACGTGTTCACCTCGATCCATATCGACGAATACGAAGTGGCGGCGCGCGATACCAAGCTCGGCCCGGAAGAGATCACCCGCGACATCCCGAACGTCGGCGAGGAAGCCCTGCGCAACCTCGACGAAGCGGGCATCGTCTATATCGGCGCCGAAGTGGGGCCGGGCGATATCCTCGTGGGCAAGATCACGCCCAAGGGCGAAAGCCCGATGACGCCGGAAGAGAAGCTTCTGCGCGCGATCTTCGGCGAGAAGGCATCAGACGTGCGCGACACTTCGCTGCGTCTGCCGCCGGGAGCTTACGGCACGATCGTGGAAGTCCGCGTCTTCAACCGTCACGGCGTCGACAAGGACGAGCGTGCGCTGCAGATCGAGCGTGAGGAAGTCGA
>JAFGUH010000050.1 GCA_016938615.1 Halothiobacillaceae bacterium
CCGTCGTTCGACCAGGTGGAGGAAATGTGCGAGTCAAACCACGCATCATAGCTCCAGGCGGGAATGTCGATGGCCGCAACGAGGTCCTCGATTCCGTCGCCGTCGGTGTCGGCCTGATTCGGATCGGTCAGGGTGATGGTCGACTCTTCGCCGCCGGAGAGTCCGTCGCCGTCCGCGTCGGCGTCCGCCGGGTCGGTACCGAGGACATATTCTTCGATGTCGCACCAGCTGTCTCCATCAAAGTCGGCATAGCCACCGCCGATGCCGCTTTCGGGATCCAGGCCGTGAGCGGCTTCCCAAGCGTCGGGCAGTCCGTCGCCATCGAGGTCGTCGGCAGGCTGTACGTAACTATGGACATATTGCGAGCCGATAATTTCAGGTTCGGAAGCTCCAGGAACCTGCCACCAGAGGGTGACGTGCTCCTCGAGGCTGTGCTCCTTGAGCAGGATTTCAAATGCGTAGGATTGCCCGGCCACGAGGTCCACGGACGCGGAGGGCGTGCGCGGATCCGTGAGGTCGTGGAGGGTGGTCCACAGGGGGAGATCGAGCAGCTGACTGCGTCCATAGGGGCTGGAGGAGTCCGAAAGCCATAGTTCAGCCGAATCGTCTCCGGTGAGCGAGAACGTGTAGGTGCCGGTTGCCGGGGCGGTCAGCAGGCCGCGGATGCGCAGCCCGTAGGTGTCGCCCGCGTTGAGGTTTTCCGGGGCGTATTCAGCAGAGGAGAGCAGCATGATCGAATCGGGGTCGGACCCGAAGCGGTCGCTTCCGCCCAGGTTGTCCGCGCTCCAGCCCTCGATGCTGTTCCATCGCTCGGCCAGCAGTTCGCCGTCCACGCCGCCTTCATTCCAGGAGGGAATAAAGGGCGAGCTGCCGCGCTGGAGTTCCAGTGCGTCGTCGATGCCGTCGCGGTCGAGGTCGGCGACGGTGGGATAGGTTCCTAGCGCGAAGGCCTCGTCAAAGTCGGAAAGGCCGTCACCGTCGGTATCAACGCCGGTGGCGAGAATGGTCTGCGCCCAGTCCTGCACGCCGTCGGCGTTCGAATCGGTCCCATCCACCGCCGAGAAGACAATGGAGTGGATGGTGAAGGGTTCGGGGTTCCAATAGTCGTCGATGAGCTTAATCTTGAGCCGATGCGGACCCGCGACGAGCCACGGCGTGAAGAGCGTGTATCCGGGCAGTTCCGGGGAATGGTTCATCCAGACTTCCTCCACGATGGTGCCGTCGATGAGGACCTCGAGGCGGATTTCGTGGGCCTTGTCTTGAATCGTTCCCGCAAAGGAAGTGTCGACCGCCAGCCGGTACATGCCCGCCTCGGCGACGTCGAAACCGTATTCCACCCAAGGGGCGTACTGCGGGGCGCTGGCGATGGCGACCGCGCCGTCGTTCGACCAGGTGGAGGATTCGTGCGAGTCGAACCAGGCATCATAGTCCCAGGCGGGAATGTCGATGGCCGGAACGAGATCGGAGATTCCGTCACCATCCGAGTCGGCTTCGCAGGGATTGGTCAGGGTTACGAGCAGCTCGTCGCCGTCGACGATGCCGTCGCCGTCGAAGTCGGCGTCCGCTGGATCGGTCCCCATGGCGTATTCGACGATGTCGCAATACCCGTCGCCATCAAAGTCCGCGTAGCCGCCGCCGGTGCCGTCGAGCGGATCAAGACCGTGGGCCGCTTCCCAGTCGTCGGGCAGTCCGTCGGCGTCGAGGTCATCGGAGGGCTGCACGTAGCCGTGCAGATAATACGGACCGATGGAGCTCGGCTGGGCCGCTCCGGGCGGCAGCCACAGCAGACTGACATGGTCGGTCCCCTCGGTCTCCAGATGTAGGATTTCCACGTAGCATTCGTGCCCGGCAACCAGCTCCACGGTGGTCGTGACGGCGTCGGGGTCGGCGATGTCGCGCGGATCCGTCCAGGCTTCGAGTTCGAGCAGCAGACTGCGGTCGTAGGGACTGGCGGAGGGGGAAAGCCAGACTTGGGCGAAGTCGTTGCCGGTCAGCAGGAAGGTGTAGGTGCCGGAAACGGCGGGGGTAATCGTGCCGCGAATGCGCATGCCGTAGTGGTCGCCCGCATCGGGTTTTTCCCCGGCGGGGACATATTCGCTGGATTCGAGCAGCAGGCCCGCATCGCACGGTCCGCCGAAGCGAAGGTCGCCCACGAAGAGATTGATGGTGTCGCCCTCGATGCCGTCCCAACGCTCGCCTTGCAGCACACCGGGCAGTCCGCCCGTCTGCCATACGGGCACGAGCGGATCGCTCCCCTGCTGGAGTTCGAGCAGATCGCCAAGGCTGTCGTGGTCGGTATCGGCGTCCGCCGGGTCGGTTCCCAGTACCATCGCCTCGGAATAGTCGTTCAGGCCGTCACCGTCTGAATCGGCATTGGCGTCGGAGGTGCCGAACTGCGCTTCCTGACCGGCGTCGAGGCCATCGGCGTCATTGTCGACATAGAGGCTCGACGCCCAGACCGGATAGGCCTGCGCGTCCGTTTCGGCGTCGACCACGATGCGCACGGTGTTCGTGTAGAGGGAAAGGGGCAGCGCCAAGCGCAGGATGCCCTGGACCCCGGAACCGTCGGTGATGTCCTCCTCGATGATTGTTCGGTTGCCCAAGTCATCCTCGAAGAACACCGCGACCCCGCTGTCGGGCGTGTCGGAATGCACCATATCGAGCATCAGGTCGCCGGGCAGCAGTGCGGGGTCGACGTCGACCAGCAGTTGTCCCGAGCTGTACGGGGGAAGGGTCCAAGTACTGTTGGTCCAGATGCCTCCGGACTTGCCGGCCCCGAGCCACCAGGTCGGACCCGTGTAGAAGTAGGAATCGCCGGTGGTAAAGCGGGGGTTGCCCCAGAGGATCGCTGCACGGCTCAGGGGATCGATGTCCTCGGCGTCGTCGAGGCCGTCGGTATCCGTATCGGGGGCGAAGGGGTCGGTCA
Organism: Halothiobacillaceae bacterium; assembly: GCA_016938615.1. Taxonomy (GTDB): domain Bacteria; phylum Pseudomonadota; class Gammaproteobacteria; order Halothiobacillales; family Halothiobacillaceae; genus Guyparkeria. The sequence continues at coordinate 2,927 of JAFGUH010000050.1, forward strand.
TGAGCATCGCCTCGGCCAGGTTGGCCAACGTGTCGTCGTCAAAGTCGGCGTCCGCGTCAGACGGGTTGGTACCGTCGAGCCCGAAGAAGGCCTCGTAGAGGTCGGTCATGCCATCGGAGTCGGCATCCGTTCCCGGATCCTGAGCCAGTAGCAGGTTCG
>JAFGUH010000051.1 GCA_016938615.1 Halothiobacillaceae bacterium
CATCGCCGGTGACGACGTGATCAACGACGATGAAGCCGAACAATCCATCACCATCTCCGGCTCGGTCGGTGGCGATGCCTCCGAGGGTGACACCGTCACCCTGACCGTCGGGGGTCAAGACTTCACCGGCACCGTCGACGGCGAGAACAACTACGCCATCGATGTAAGCGGCTCGCTGCTAGCAGAAAACAGCCAGGTCGATGCCAGCGTGTCCGGTAGCGACGATGCCGGCAACACGTTCAGCGCCACGACCACCCGCGACTACAGCGTCGACCTCGAGGCCGCCGCCACGATCACCATCGACACCATCGCCGGTGACGACGTGATCAACGAGGACGAGGCCGGCCAGACCATCACCATTACCGGTTCAGTCGGTCTCGATGCCTCCGAGGGTGACACCGTCACCCTAACCGTCGGGGGTCAAGACTTCACCGGCACCGTCGACGGCGATAACAATTACGCCATCGATGTAAGCGGCTCGCTGCTGGCAGAAAACAGCCAGGTCGATGCCAGCGTGTCAGGTAGCGATGAAGCCGGCAACTCATTTACCGCAGAGGCGACCCGTGAGTATGCGTTGAGCACCGCTCCTGTCGCCGATCCTGTATCGACCACAGCAGAGGTCTTTGGCGCGGATTCCGGTCTCCCCGATAGCCTTTCGGAGAGCCCACTGCTGTTCAAACAGTTTTCAGTGGATGGGACCGTCGATGGGGATAACGCAGAGCCGTCACCCACGCTGGGCGGCGATGACGCAGAGACGCCCCTAGATGGACTGACTTTCACGCTGAAGTCGATCCCCGACAGCGGGACGCTGTTCATCGATGTCTACGGCGATGGTAGCTACGCCCAGGCGCAACAGGGGGCCGAGTTTTCCAACGACTCGACTTTCTATTGGCTGGATGATGGTTCCGGGAGCGATGCGGTCAACATCGATTTCAGCCAGGCACCGGCTGCCGATTCTGGAATATCTCTTTATGCGTTTGGCTATGACGGGGAGCAAGACAATACGCTTCTGAACTTTGGCAGCGACAGCGTCGGAATTAGCGACGACAGCGCCGACGGCATCCAGCAACAAGTCCCCGATCAGCTCGGGTACCGGGATGGAAAATCCCAGACCCTGGTCATGGATTTCGACGACCCGGCCCATGGCGCCGAGGTTTCGGTCAGCCGCCTGATCAAGAATGAAGGCGAAGTCGGCAAGGTCGAGGCCTTCCTCGACGGTGAACAAGTCGGTGCCTGGACTTTCAGTGGTGTGGATGGCGCGACCCTTGACGGCGAGCCGGTCGACTTCAATATCGGAGGAAGCAATGGCAACTTCAGCCTGCCTGACGGCGTCGTCTTCGATCAACTGCGCTTCACTGCCACCGAATATGCCGACGGCACACCAGCAGGTGGTTCAGGGAACGACAGTAGCGAATATTTCGTCGACAGCATCAGCTACAAGAACTTCAGCCCGGCAGAATTCACTTATAGTGTGACTGACGGCCAAGGCGACCAAAGTGTACCGGTGACAGTCGACATCGATACCCCCGACACCAACACGAACGTACCCACATCCTTGGGAACCGTTGAGCCTCCGACTATCGTTTTGAGTTCGGAAGAAATCCGGGTCGACGAGGCGTTCTTGGAGGGTGGCACCCGTGGCGGTGAGGAACCGGCAGACGGCGAGCCGGGTTCGACAGCCAACGGCCATATCACTCTGAGTGCCCCGGCGGGCCTTGGTGTCCTCTCGGTCGCTGCGGCCGGCCTGGCCGGTGATAATGCCGACTTTGATGCCGATGCGGGGCTGGTGACGCTGAATGCCGACCAACTCGCCTCGCTCAATGACGAGCCCGTGGTGATCGAGACACCCGAGGGCAACACCCTGCGCCTGACCGGCTTTGATGCGGCCTCGGGCACCGTGGATTACACGTTCGAGCTGACCGGTCCGGTCACCAACGTCGACGGCGAGCCGTTGGACAAGGCACCGATTGGCCTCTCCCTGACCGATGCGAACGGCACCACGGCTCAGGCCACGCTCAACGTCGCCATCCTCGATGACGGCATCGACACCGTCGACGACCCGCTTGCCGTCATCGCCGGCGGCACCACCTCGGGCAACGTGCTCGACAACGACAGTGGCGCAGACGTTGACCTGCAGGTCACTTCGATTCGGTTCGGAGAACAGGACTACGAGGTTCCTGAGGGAGACGACCTCATCGTCGAGGGAGACCATGGGACGCTCACGATCGAGCGCGACGGCAGCTACAGCTACCAGGCCAATGACGTCGAGTCAGTCAACGTAAGTGGCGGTGAGGAGAGCTGGCTGGCTCTGACCGGGGGGCTATGGGGGTTTGGTGGAGACACCCCGATCCCGACCACAGGTGGAACGTTGGATGTCCTGGCTCTTGGCAATGGCAACGACAATGTTGGTTTCTCGGAGAGTGGCAAGAAATCTGGCGTCGGCGTCTCGATCAACCAGTCGGCAAAAATTGACAGCGACGACGCCCTGCTGATTCGACTGGATGACAGCACGACCAGCGCCACGGTCAGCATTGCCCAGTTCAACGCCAAGCAGTCTGAGGTCGGCCGCTGGACCGCCTACAACGAGGCGGGCGAGGAAGTCGGTTCCGCCTCATTCAATCCGGTAAACAGCAATGGTTTCCCCTTCGACCTGACCATCAGCACGACCGAGTCATTCAGTTACCTGCAATTTGACCTCGACACAGCCGGGACCAACCAAAATGCAGGCTATGTCGTTGAAGAGTTGACCTACACCCCTGCGCCGGAATTTGGGACGGACGCCTTCATCTATTCCGTCGAAGATCAGGACGGCTCGACCGCCGAGGGAACGCTCTCGCTCTCCCCGTACATTGACGAAAACGGCGATGCCGGAGTCACCGCCGAGACCACCGGCACAACCCTCACTAGCACTGAGGACGAGTTCGTCACGGGTACGGCGGATGATGACGCCCTGAGCGGTGGAGCAGGAAACGATGTGTTGATCGGCGGCGCCGGAAACGACGAACTCACAGGTGGACTCGGCGACGACGTCTTCAAGTGGGAACTGAATGACCAAGGGAACGCTACCAATCCGGCCAATGACGTGGTCACGGACTTCGGCACCGGTAATGATGTGCTCGATCTCCGCGACCTGCTCGTCGATGAGGAAAACGAGAGCAAGCCGCTGAGCGATTTCCTGTCGGTGAGCGAGGAGAGCGGCGACCTGGTCTTCGAGGTCACGCATGACGGCGGTTCGAGCGGTTCGGACGGGGCGACGCAGACGATCACTCTGCAAGGCAAGACGTTTGGCGACTTCGGTGGAGCGTCCGACGCCGACGAGTTGATCCAGAACATGCTCGACAGTGGGCAGTTGAAGATCGATACCTGAGCGAGTGGCGAGTGTCGCCAATGCCGGGCCCCGCCAGCTGGGGTAGGATTGGGCGAGGATGCGTGTTTACCGGCTCGGGGCACCCGCACGGGCGGCAAGGAGCACGTACCTCGCCCATCGTTTTATCGAGGGGCGGTTCGCCGCGCGGCGGATGGTTCGAAACGACCTCGTCCCCGCGCGCCACGTCAAGGATGCGCCATGGTGCATCGAAAACTGGCCTGACGGGACGAAGCGCATGCCGGCACCTGGGACAACCCCACTGCTCGTCGCCACGATGGTCATCGGTCTGATCGTCCTGATCCAGGGATTTGGCCACGCGGAGGGTCGGATCGATTTCGAAGCGCTCAAGGCGGAGGTGAGCGAGCGGTTCGACCCGCAACGTGCCGAGGTCGTCGGTGAGCTCGAATCCCTGCTCGGCGGACTCGCCGCGCTTGACCCCCGCGAGCGCGCCGAGCGCGTCAATGCTTTCTTCAACCGCCGGATCCGCTACGTCGAGGACAACCAGCTCTGGGGCGAGCAGGACTACTGGGCCTCTCCGGTGGAGACGATCGGTCGCGGGGCGGGTGACTGCGAGGATTTCGCGATCGCGAAGTACCTGGTGCTCCGCGAGGCGGGTATCGACAACAGCCAGCTGCGCCTGATCTACGTGCGGGCGCGCTTCGGCGGGGGTAGCCGCGCGCACATGGTGCTGGGGTACTACCCCACCCCGGACGCCGAACCGCTGATCCTCGACAGCCTCGTGCGCCTGGTCGCCCCGGCCGGCCAACGACCGGATCTGACACCGATCTTCAGTTTCAACAGTGAAGGCCTGTGGGTCGGCGGGCAGAGCCGCCCGGCCGACCGGGCCACCGATCGCCTTTCCCGCTGGCGCGAAGTGCTTGACCGCGCCCAGGCCGAAGGCTTCCGCCTGCCCCCGTCGCCGGCAAACAGCGCCCCCTTGACACGGCAACCCGAGTGAGTCCCGCCATGGCATTGAATCGACAACTCTGGATCGCGATCGCTTCGGTGATGGTCATCGCGTTTCTCAGCAGCCTTCTGATCAGCTTTCAGAGTGCGCGCGGCTACTTCGAGGAACAACTGCAGCTCAAGAACATCGATAACGCCAACGTCCTGGCGCTGACGCTCTCGCAAGTGGAGAAGGACCCGGTCCTGATCGAGCTGATGCTTGCCGCGCAATTCGACACCGGGCATTACCAGCGGCTCGAACTGGTCGGCCCGGAGGGCACGCCGATCGCATCGCGCAGCCGGTCGAGCGAGGATGTAAGCGGTGTGCCGGACTGGTTCGCCAAGCTTGCGCAATTGCGCGTTGCACCCGGCGTGGCCCAGGTCTCCGACGGCTGGCAACAATACGGCACCTTGCGTGTCGAGAGCCTCAGCGGCTTCGCGCTTGAGGCGCTCTGGGAGACCACGGTCGAGCTGTTCTTCTGGTTCCTGGGCATCGCCGCCGTGCTCGGGCTGATCGGTTCGCTGGTGCTGAAGTCGCTCGTACGGCCCCTGGACGCAGTAGTCGACCAGGCCGAGTCGATCGGCAACCAGCGTTTCATTACTACGCCGGAACCGAGAACACTCGAGTTCCGGCGAGTCGTCCGGTCGATGAACATCCTGTCCGCGCGGGTGCGCGAGATGCTGGGGACGGAACGGGTCCGACTGGAGGAAATGCGCCAGCGTTTGCAGCGTGACGCGCTCACCGGGGTGGGCAACCGCGGCCGGTTCGACGACGTGATGAGAGCCCTGCTCGCCGATGACGACCCTCACCGTCAGCACGCCCTTTTCCTGCTGCGCCTGGGGGATCTCACCGAGATCAACCGGCAGCTCGGGCACCAACGGACCGATGCCCTGATACGGCAACTCGCTGTACGCCTGGCGGACGTCCCCGAGCCGCACCGAGGGCTGTTCGGCGACGCGCACATCGCCCGTCTCAACGGCAGCGATTTCACCTTGATTCTTACCGACCTGCTCGATGCGCGACCGGTCGCGGAAACCTTGGTCGCGACGATGCGCGAACTGGCTGCCGGGGACGCCGAAGATGCAGCGGTTCGCATCGCCATGTCCGCAGGGTGGTTCACGGCCGAAGACGACCGCTCGGCCGTGATGATCCGGCTGGACGATGCCCTCGCCCGAGTCGAGCATCACGGCACCACCGACCTCGCGTGGGCGACACCCCAGAAAGAGCACGCGCGCCTGCACGGCAGTGACGAGTGGCGCGATATCCTGCGCCGCGCCATCGACCAGGGACGCGTGCACGCGACCCATTTCGCCGCGCGCAGGCTCGACGGGCGCCTGATCCATCGCGAGGCGATGCTCCGACTGGCGGACGAAAACGAGACCTGGACCGCCGGCCAATTCCTTCCCTGGGCGCGTCGATTCGGCCTGCTGGCGCGATTGGACCTGGCGCTGGTCGAGATCGAGCTCCAGCGCCTGGCGAGCGAATCGACTCCCGAGCCGGTGGCACTCAATCTCTCGATCGACACCCTGCTCGACGAGTTCACACGCGGGCAGCTGCTGGGCCTACTGGCCGCGAATGCGGCGCGCTCCGATCAAATCGCGATCGAACTGTCGGAGCAAGCGGTGCTGGAGCACCCGGCCGCGTTTGGGGAGTTCTGTGCAGCCACCGTGCCGCTGGGCTACCAAATCGGGATCGAAAAGGCGGGAATCGCCGTAACCGAGATCGAGTCCCTGCACGAACTGGGACTGGCCTACCTCAAGCTCGATCGCTCCCTGACCGTGGATTTGGCGGAAAGCGAAACGAACCGCAGCTACCTGCGCGGCATCACCGGCATGGCACATGCCATCGGGATGACCGTGATCGCCGAGGGGGTGCGTTCGGACTCGGAGCTGAGGATCTTGGCCGATGCCGGCGTGGACGGGGCAAGCGGCCCCGGCGTCGCCGATTGACACGACCCGAAAGGGGCAACCTGGACGTTGCGACGCGACAGGCCGCCAGGCCGCTCGGCTCCCCGGCCGTGTCGGCTCAGGGCATGAAGCGATCGTCGCCTGTATCGTCCGTGCCGGCGATCAGATCGAGTGCCTTGCGGTCTCGACGCAACTGGCGTCGGTCGAGCAGCTTGCGCTGGGCGGCGACAGGCAGTTCGGTGAACTGGATCACGCCCTTCTCGATCAGCAGGTTGGTGAGGTCCTCGACCACACGCACCAACTCCGCGTCGGAACGCTGCAGGGCCTCGGACACCGCCGCCGGCCCTATGTCGGCGGCCGGGGCCAGGAATGCTTGCACGGCCGGGTCGTCGACGGCGACTGTCTCGTTCATGCCCGGACCGGGCTCTCGCCCGATCGCCTCGACCGCACCGCTCGAATCCCGCTTGACGTAAACGCTATCCATTCGCCCCCCGGTATCGGTCGCGCTCGGCCCCGTTCGCCCGGTACAGGCGAACCGCCAATTGCATTCGATCACGAACGCCCCATTTTCGAAAGACGGCGCTCAGATGGGCCTTGACGGTACGTTCGGTAATCTGAAGCCGACGCGCAACTTCCTTGTTGCTCAAACCGGACGCGACGGCCTCGGCCACTGCCTGTTCGCGATCGGTCAGACGCCCGACCTGGCCATCCTCTGCCGGGGTCGACCGCGCTATCTCGCCGGTACTCGACAAGACCCGCACGACCGCGTTCACCACCTCGGACGGCAGCCACATCCCGCCGGAAAGAACGGCGTCAGCTGCCTGCCGAAAGACCACCGGCGGTGAGACCGCGTGCACGTAGCCGCGGGCGCCGCTGCCCAGCGCGACGCGCAACTCCTCGATCCCGGGCTGACGCGACATGGCGATCACTCGTGTGCCATCGGCCGCCAGTCGGTCGACCAGTTCCTCCCAGTCCTCGATACCTGTCAGGATCCAGGCAACGCTCCAGCCCCCGTTCGGCGCGCCGGAGGAGGCGAGGCCCTGTCGCCCCGTCGCGGTCGATTCGATGACGGTCGCGTCCGGGAAGGCCACTCGCCAACGCGAGGTGTTGAAGCCGGGGTCGGTGACGAACAGGTGGCTATTGGGCTTCATCGTTCGGACATCGAGTTGGAAAACGCACGCAGCACGGGCTTGAGCAAGTATTCGAGCACCGTCCTCTTCCCGGTGAGGATATCCACCTCGGCCGTCATCCCCGGCAGGATCGGCTGGTCGGCCGAGAAGCCGGATTTGCTTGTCTCCAGCCGCACCAGATAGAAGGTGTTGTCGTCCTCATCGGTCACGGTATCCGAGCTGATGTGGGTCAACGTGGCCTCGAGGCCACCGTACCGGGTGAAGTCGTAGGCACTGAATTTCACCTTGGCGGGCAGTCCCGGTCGCAGGAAGGCGATGTCTTTCGGATTGACCCGTGCTTCGATCAGGAGCTTGTCGTTGGACGGGGTGATCTCGAGGATCTCCCGGCCGGGGTTGACCACGCCGCCGGTGGTGTTGATGAACAAACGCTGCACCGTGCCGGCCATCGGGGCCCGCACGCGGGTTTCCTCGACCTTGTCGGCCAGTCCCACCTGGGCCTCGCCCAGCGCATCGAGCTTGGCGCTGGCCTCGGCAAGCTCGGAGCGCCAACGATTGAACGCCTCCAGGCGCACCTCTTCGATACGCCCGGTTGCCTCCTCGATCGCGGACTTGGCCCGCGAAATGGCAGCCTCCGCCCGGGCCATTTCGCCCTGACTGTTCGCCTCCTCCCGCTCGAGCTGGATGATGTCGATCTGGGAGACGGCACCCGAGCTGAGCAAGGGCCGAGTGACGCCGAGCTCGCGCCGGATCAGCTTGAGCGCACGGGCGTGCTGGGTGCGGGCCGCCTGTGCCTCGCGCAGGTCCTGACGGCGCTGCTCGAGTTTTTCCCGGTGGATGCCGAGTTGTTCCTCAAGCTGGCGAAGGGAGGATTGGTAGAGGCGCCGCTCCTTGGCGACCAACTCGGGGGCTTCCCGTTCCAGATCCGGGGAAAAGGCCAGCGCCGTCTCATCGGTCAGGGCTTCTAGCCTGGCGACCTGGGCACGTAGTGCCTGCCGCCGAACCACGTTCTCGCGCAGGCTCGACATCGACCGAGTCGAGTCGATCTTCACGAGCAGCTCGCCTTTCTCGACGGTGTCGCCCTCCTCGACGAGGATTTCACTGACCGTGCCGCCGTCGAGCGACTGGACCACCTGGGTCCTCTGCGACGGGATCACCTGGCCTTGGCCACGAGTGACCTGGTCGATTTCCGCAAAACCGGCCCAGACGATCAGCGCCCCAACGATAAGCAACAGGGAGTAGAGCAACGCGCGTGCTCGCAGCGGCGTCTGCTGGAGCTGCGCCCAGCCGGCCTGATTGGCCCAACTCCCACGATGCGCCTGGTCGAGCCGAGTCGACCGGGCCGAGCCGCCTGATTCAGTGCGCGCCCCGGTCAGGCGTCCTACGCCCTCGAAACCACGCTCCTCGAGTGTCCGGCGACGTTCGCTCATCGCTCCGCCCCCGAGATTCGCCCCTGACGCAGGGCCTCGACCACCTCGTTTTTGGTCCCGTCAGCGACCACCCGGCCGGCGTCGATCACCAGGATTCGGTCGACCAGCTCGAGCATCGAACTGCGGTGGGTGTTCACCAGCAAGGTCTTGTGCGTCGCGATATCCCGAAGGTTGCGCTTGACCCCCTCCTCGGCGGAGTGATCCAAGGCCCCGGTGGGCTCGTCGAGCACCAGCATCGGCGGGTCATGCAACAGCGCCCGGGCGATGGCGATCGATTGGCGCTGCCCGCCCGAAACGAACTGGCCCCGCTCGCCCATCGGCATGTCGAAGCCCTCGGGGTGGCGGTTGATCATGGGCGCAAGCCCGCTGAGCCGGGCCACTTCCTTGATGCGGGCCTCGTCGATGTCGACGGCCCCGAGGGTGAGATTTTCCTTGAGCGAGCCATGGAACAACGAGATGTCCTGCGGCACGTAGCCGATCGCGCGCCGCAATTCGGCGGGATCGATCTGGCGGGCGTCGACGCCGTCGATCAGCACCGCCCCTGCCTCGGGCTCGTAGAGCCCCAGGATCAGCTTCTGTACGGTGCTCTTGCCCGAGCCGTTACGACCCAGCACGGCGACGTGCTCGCCGGCCCGAATACGGAAGCTCACGTCATCGAGCGCCACGCCCCCGGTTTGCGGATAGGAAAAGCTCACGTGGCGAAACTCGATCTCGCCGGTCAGGCCGGGACGGCTGATCCAGGACTTGCCCGGCGGGCGTTCGACCGGTTGCTCCATCACCTCGTCGAGGGCATCGAGCGCCGCGGCCGACTGGTGGTACTGCATCACCAGCCCGGCCGCCTGACCGATCGGCGCCATGGCACGCGAGGACAAGAGATAGGCGGCGATCATGCCGCCGAGGCTCAGATTGCCGTTCATGATCAGATAGACACCGACCACGATGATCGCGATACCCACCGTGTGCTGGGCCCACTGCGCCCCGCTGACCACCGAGGCGGAGATCAGGCGCATGCGGGCGGCATTCTGCGCGAGGAACACCGAGGTCCGTTCCCAGTCGGCCTGGATGCGACTTTCCACGCCGAAGGCCTTGACCGTCTCGATGTCGGTCAGGCCCTCGACCAGGGTCGCGTTTCGCATCGCGCCAGCCCGCATCGCGTCTTCGGACAATCGTTGCAGGCGACGCTGTGCCCCCAGCGCGTACAACAGGACGAGCAAGGCCCCAAGGACGATCGGAACGACCAGCGGCCAGCCGATCAGCGCGACGATGCCGGCGAACAGCAGCACGAACGGCAGGTCGACCAGTGCGACCACGCTCATCGAGCCGATAAAGCCGCGTACCGACTCGAAGGCGTGCACCGTGTTGGCGAACGAGCCCGTCGAGGTGGGACGGTTGGCCATCCGCATCCCGAGCACCCGCTCCATGATCGACGAGGAGAGCCTGACGTCGGCGCGGCTCGCCGCCAGGTCGACAAAGCGGGCACGCATGACGCGCAAGGCCAGGTCCGCGCTGATCGCCAACAAGACCCCGACACCCAGCACCCACAGCGTCTCTGTTGCCGCGTTGGGCACCACGCGGTCGTATACGTTCATGATGAACAACGGCATCGCCACGGCGAACAGGTTGATCATCAGCGCGGCGACCAGGACGTCGCGGTACAGGCCGCGATTCTCGCGGATCACGCCCCAGAACCAATGATGGTCCTCCCTCGAGGCGACGCCGCCGGCCCGCTCATCGAAGCGGAACCGGGGCTGAACGTAGATCAGCCAACCACTGGACTCGGCCTCGAGCGTATCGAGCGCGATCTCGACCTCGGCATCCTCGACTTCCGGGTACACGACCGCCGCGACCCCGGCCTGGCGGTCGATCGCCGTGACCACGCAGGCTCCGTCGCCCTCGCGTAGGGCGATAACGGGCAGCAGCGCCGGATTCATCTTGCGCGGCCTGCCCGCGACGATCCGGCTTGATAGCCCGGCCCGGCCCGCCGCGCGGTCGAACTCGGGTGGCGCCAGCCGCCCGCCGGTCAAGGGAAGGCCCGCGAGCAGTGATTCTCGCGACATGGGCCGCCCGTGATACCGGCAAAGGAACAGCAGGCAATCGATCAGTTCCCCGCCACGTCGTCCTTCCGGTTGGTCGGTCATGCCACCACCTTTCCTCTCGACGCTGTCGGGACGATCAGCTTACCTCGGGCGGACTGGCAAGGCTTGACCGGGAGACTGCGACGCGCATGGCGTTCTCGGCGTTCGGGCCAACAGGTCAGGCTCATCGCTCGACCGGCACCTCGGGAAGGTTCATCGCGATGTCGACGCTGGGGCATGCTGTTTTCGGATCAACCGCGATGCGTTCTGCATCGAGATCGGCGAGGCTCGGCAATCCGGCACGACGCACATCAAGTGCTTCGAGCAAGCGACCGCTCGCGTTCAGCGCGCGTGCGATCGCGACCCGCCGGTCGGCTTGAGCGTTCACGTAGGACCGGCTCGCACGGAAATACTCGTTCTCTGCATCCAGCACGTCGAGGAGCGTTCGCTGGCCGATCCTGAACTGGTTGCGATAGGCGACTCGCACCCGGTCGGCCGCGAGACGGTAGTTGTTCAGCGTCTCGATCTGGTCGGACAGCTTGCGGACATCGTTGTAGGCAATCTGCAATTGCTGACGCATGTCGACGCAGGCCTTGTCGCGCAGGCTCTTGGATACGCTCAGCTGCTCGACGGCACTCTTGACCGCGGCCCGGTCGCTACCACCGTTGTAAAGATTGAAGCGCAATTCCAGGCCGACGCGTGCGTCACGCTGGTTTTCGCGCACGCCGAAGTCGTCGCGGTTGTCCACGCCGTAGCTCGCATTAAGATTCAAACGCGGCTGGTACGCGGCGCGTCGGCTGTCCACCGTGGCTCGCGAGGCCTCGATTTCGCGCAGGGCGGCTCGGAAGGAAGGATTGCCCTGGTAAGCGAATTTCATGGCCGCGGCTACGTCCTCGGGCAGTGCCGAGTCGTCGAGCGCGATCGGGTCGAGGCGCTCGGCCGGGCCCTCTCCTACCAGGCGCAGGTACCGGGCAGTCACATCGTGAAGATTGGAGATCTCGTCGACCAGGTTGGACCGCGAAAGCGCAACCCGGGCGTTGATCTGTTCCAGGTCGGCACCACGCGCCACACCGGCCCGCGTACTTTCCTCGACCTGCGCCTTGACGTCGAGGTGCTCCTGGTAGATTTCGTCGGCCAGCTCGACCAACTCGCGTTGCCGTCGCACGTCCTGGTAGGCGCTCAGTGCCTCCAGCGCGACATCCTCGGCGCTGCCAAGCAATTCGTAAAAACGCACCAGCTGGGCGTTGTCGAATCGCTCGACCTCCGAGCGGGTGAAGAAGCCGTCGTAGAGCATCTGGGTGAGAGAGATCTCTGCGGCAGCGACCGAGTAGTCCTCGTTGACCCCGTAGTTGCGCGATTCCTGCGCGATGCTGCCAACCGCATCGACGGTCGGCAGGTAGCCGCCACGGGCCACGTCGATGTCGTGACCGGCCGAGACGAAGGCATGCCAACTCGCCTGGACTTCGGGATTGGACTCGATCGCTTGCTGCACCACGGAGGCCAGCTCGCCTGATTGATTCGACTGCGCCGCCGCGGTCAGCGGCGACCCGATGACGCCGGCAGCCAGAAAAGCCGCCGCTATCTTGTTCCTGTGGATATTCATCACCTTGTCCCTTGATCGTTCTCTAAGCCGGCCTGATTGGCCAACCACCGGCTCGACTGCGAGCCCACGCCCTCCTCGTGCCCGACGAGCGATCGCTTGCGCAATGCCTGCCTAGCCGTTCGGCTTCCGGCCGGGGTGTCGACAGCGCCACGGCGCCAGATAAGCGGCGCCGTGGAACGCATCAGAGGTAGCCGCGCCTTCAGAAGGCCTGGCTACATGACGCTGGCTCGAACCGAGTGGTCGAGCAAAGGGTATCGGCAAGAGTGCATAAACGGACAGGAACAAAAAGGAACAGAAACTAAGTATTTGAAAACAGGAGGAATCGACGACAGCCATCGGGGGACGTGACGGCATTGAAAAGCGCGTTGCACGAGCGTAGCCGTTGACCGTCAGCCGTCCATGGTGCTCGCAGGCACGGAGCCCTCGCTAGCCTGCGGATGTCGGCGGAAGTCGAGCGACGCTGGCGGGCGACGCGACACGCCAGCCTGGGTGCACCGAACCAGGCGCCTTTGGTATCATCCGCGCTCGTCCCAACACCACGACGGGTGCATCTCGCACGTTCGAGGCTGTCCGCACCCTTCTTCCACACGGATGCAAACGCAGGCTTTGGTAGGGCCCGCCACTGGCATCCCAAGTGCTTCTCAGGAGGGCACATGCCGACTATCACGCTACCCGACGGCAGTCAGCGCACGTTCGACCACCCGGTTTCACTCGCCGAAATCGCCGCCGACATCGGCCCGGGCCTGGCCAAGGCCGCGGTTGCCGGCAAGATTGACGGCAAGCTGGTCGATCTCTCGCGCACCGTCGAGAACGACGCGGACATCGCCATCGTCACGGCGAAGGACCAGGAAGGCGTCGAGATCATCCGCCACTCCACCGCGCACCTGATGGCCCAGGCGGTCAAGCAGCTCTACCCCGAGGCACAGGTCACCATCGGCCCGGTCATCGACCAGGGCTTCTACTACGACTTCGCCTTCAACCGGCCCTTCAACGACGAGGATCTGAAGAAAATCGAGACCCGTATGCGCGAGCTGGCCAGCGAGGGCGACGAGCTCGAACGCCGCGTGATGGAACGCGATGATGCGGTGCGCTTCTTCAAGGATCTGGGCGAGGACTACAAGGTCGAGATCATCAAGGACATCCCGGGTGAGCAGGAACTCTCCATCTACACCCAGGGCGATTTCACCGATCTCTGCCGCGGCCCGCACGTGCCGCATACCAACAAGCTCAAGGCCTTCAAGCTGTTGAAGGTGGCCGGTGCCTACTGGCGCGGCGATTCCGACAACGAGATGCTCACCCGCGTCTACGGCACGGCCTTCGCCAGCGACAAGGAGCTAAAGCGCTACCTCAAGCAGCGCGAAGAGGCCGAGAAGCGCGATCACCGTCGTCTGGGCAAGCAGCTCGACCTGTTCCACTTCCAGGAGGAGGCGCCGGGCCTGGTGTTCTGGCACCCGCGTGGCTGGGCGATCTGGCAGGTGATCGAGTCGTACATGCGCGACGTCTACAAGCGCTCGGGTTACGCGGAGATCAAGTGCCCGCAGATCCTGGATGTGTCCCTGTGGAAGAAGTCGGGTCACTGGGACAACTACCAGGAGAACATGTTCTTCACCGAGTCGGAGAAGCGCACCTACGCAGTCAAGCCGATGAACTGCCCGGGCCACGTCCAGGTGTTCAACCACGGCCTGCATTCCTACCGCGACCTGCCGATCCGCTACGGCGAGTTCGGCTCCTGCCACCGCAACGAGCCCTCGGGCGCGCTGCACGGCATCCTGCGTGTGCGCGGCTTTACGCAGGATGACGGCCACATCTTCTGCACCGAAAAGCAGATCGAGCCGGAAGTCCGCGCCTTCCACGGCCAGGCACTCGAGGTCTACGAGACCTTCGGCTTTACCGACGTGCAGGTGAAGATCGCCACCCGTCCGGACAAGCGCATGGGCGCGGACGAGGTCTGGGACGAGGCGGAGGAAGCCCTGCGCAGCGCGCTGCGTGCAGCGAATGTCAAGTGGGAAGAACTGCCGGGTGAAGGCGCCTTCTACGGGCCGAAGATCGAGTATCACTTGAGTGATGCCATCGGCCGGACCTGGCAGCTGGGCACCATCCAGGTCGATTTCATGATGCCCGAGCGCCTGGGCGCGACCTACGTCGACGAGCACAGCGAGCGCAAGCACCCGGTCATGCTCCACCGCGCGATCGTCGGCTCGATGGAGCGCTTCATCGGCATCCTGATCGAGCACCACGCCGGGCAAATGCCGACCTGGCTCGCCCCGACGCAGGCCGTGACCATGGGCATCACCGACAAGCACGCCGAATACGTCGATGCCGTCGCCGAGCGCCTCAAGGCCGCGGGCCTGCGGGCGCAAGCGGATCTGCGTAACGAGAAGGTCGGCTTCAAGATCCGCGAGCACACGCTTGAGCGCGTGCCGTATTTGCTGGTCGCCGGCGACCGCGAAATCGATGCCGACTCGGTATCCGTACGTACCCGCTCGGGCGAGGATCTCGGCTCGATCACCGTCGACGAGCTGATCGAGCGACTCAAGGGAGAGATCGCCGAGCACAAGTAAGCGCGAAAAATGGCGGGCCGCGGTTGGCAACCACCGCAGCTTATATGCTAATTTTTCGCCAAACCTCCCGGAGCGCCCCGCTCTGGGGTACTATTTCCGTTCAAACCTGATTGGAGGGTACGAACATCGCTCAACAACGCGGAAAGGGTCCAGCCAAAAGCGACGACCCACGGATCAACGACCAGATCACCATCCGGGAAGTCCGGCTCGTCGACGAAAACGGCGAACAGGTTGGCGTCGTCGACACGGACGATGCCAAGGA
>JAFGUH010000052.1 GCA_016938615.1 Halothiobacillaceae bacterium
CGGGTCAACGGTTGCCTGACGAGAAAGCGGCTGCGCGACCTCGAGCTGGAGTACATGGAGCAGGTCGGTCACGTCGTGCACGCGGCCGCGGCCGTCGAGGACGGGGTGTTCCAGCCCGACAGCCTCGACCGCGTCGCCGAGCGCGGCGACGCGTTGGGCCAGCTCGCGCGGGTCTTCCAGCGCATGGCGCGGGAGGTGGAGCTGCGCGAGCAGGCCTTGAAGCGGCAGGTCCAGCAGCTTCGCATCGAGATCGACGGGGCGCGGGCCGCACGCCAGGTCGCCGCGATCACCGAGACCGACTACTTCCAGGACCTGCAGCGGAAGGTGGACGAGCTGCGCTCCGGGAGCGAGGCCGACTAGCCATGGCGCCGATTCTCTCGATCCACTCGTTCCGGGGTGGCACAGGCAAGTCGAACCTGGCCGCCAACGTGGCGACGCTGCTGGCGGCGGAGGGGCGGCGGATCGGTGTGGTGGACGCCGACATCCAGTCGCCGGGCATCCACGTGCTGTTCGGCATGAGCCAGGATGCGATGCGCCGCTCGCTCAACGATTACCTGTGGGGCCGGTGCCCGATCGGCGACGCCGCCCACGACGTCACCTCCAGCCTCGACGAGGGGCTTGCCGGGCGCGTGTTCCTCGTCCCCTCGAGCATCAATCCGAGTGACATCGCCCGGGTGATGCAGGAGGGCTACGACGTGAGCCTGCTCAACACCGGCGTCCGCCACCTCATCAAGGAGCTCGGGCTCGATACCCTCATCATCGACACCCACCCGGGGCTGAACGAGGAGACACTGCTCTCGATCGCCATCTGCGACGCCCTCGCCATCGTGATGCGCCCAGACCAGCAGGACTACGAAGGGACGAGCGTCGCGGTCTCGGTCGCGCGCAAGCTCCGGGTCCCGCGCATGGTGCTCGTCGTGAACAAGACCCCGACGGTGTTCGACGTCGCCGAGGTCAAGGAACGAGTCGAGCGGGCCTACGGGTGTGAGGTGGCCGCGGTTCTGCCCCACGCGGATGAGCTGATGGTCCTCTCCAGCATGGGGGTCTTCGTGACCCGCTATCCGGCCCATCCGGTCACGGCGCTGTACAAGCAGGTGGCCTCCTGCTTGACGGCGTAGCGCGCCGGCCATGTCCTCGGATCCGTTCGGGGGGCTCTTCGACCGAGACGAGCTGCTGGCCGGCCTCCCCGCCAGGCGCGCGAGCGCGCTCCTCTTCCTGATCGAGAGCCGCACGGCACATCTCGTGGCGCGCTCGCGGCAGGCGACGGAGTGGTTCCTCACCGAGGAGGCCGCACAGGAGCGCCAACTCGCCTTCCTGGAGGCCTTCGCGCTCGGACGCGACCCTCCGCTTCGCCCCACGATCCATGACCTCGAGCGCCACTCCGAGGCATGGGCCCCGCTGGTTGCGAGCAACCCGCGGTTGCGGGCGGCGGTCGCCCGCCGCCTGGGGGAGAAGTACTCGTTCACCTACGAGGCCGTGCCCGGCATCCGGGCGGCGCTCGGCCTGGACGAGGCGGAGGTGCGGCAAGCCTACGAGCGCCTGTACCGGGAGCCGCTCGAGCGCAGCTTCGTCGCCCGGGCCCGGTTCGCGGACCGGCTCCGCTCGGGGTGGACCGGCCTCTCGGGCCGCCTCGAGCGCCTGCCGCCATTCTGGACCGCATATTCGCTCACGCTCACCGAGACCGTTGGGGCGACCATTCTCGCCCTGCCGATCGCACTCGCCGCCGTCGGCCCCCTCCCGGGTGTCGCGGTCCTGGTCGCGCTCGGCCTGGTGAACGTCCTCACGATTGTCTTCATGGCCGAGGCGATCGCCCGCAGCGGCACGATCCGTTATGGGCGCGCCTTCTTCGGCCGGGTCGTTGCCGACTATCTGGGCCGCGGCGGCTCGCTCGTCCTCACGGCGAGCCTGTTCCTCCTCTGCGCGTTCATGCTGCCCGTCTACTACATGGGCTTCGCCGTGACGCTCGAGGACGCAACGCCGGTCCCCGCCCCGGTCTGGATGCTGGTCCTGTTCGTCGTCGGGCTGTACTACCTTCGCCGGCAGTCGCTCACCGCGACGATCGCCTCGGCGCTGGTGGTGGGCGCGGTCAACCTCGGTCTCGTCCTCGCGCTGTCGCTGCTGGCCTTCCCCCACGCGAAGCTGGACAACCTGCTGTATGTGAACGCGCCCTTCCTGGGCGGGCGGCCCTTCGACTCGTCCATCGTCGCGCTGATCTTCGGCGTCGTCCTCGCGGCCTACTGCGGGCACATGTCGGTCGGGATCTGCGGCCGGCTGGTGCTCCACCGCGACCCGAGCGCCCGTTCGCTGGTCTGGGGCTGCGCGGCCGCACAGGCCACGGCGATCCTCGTCTACTGCCTGTTCGTGCTGGCGGTGAACGGGGCGATAGCGCCGGAGGCCCTGGCCGAGGAGACGGGGAC
>JAFGUH010000004.1 GCA_016938615.1 Halothiobacillaceae bacterium
CAGCGCCTCGGCACGCTCGATCTTGGCGACCAGCCCGGCCTCGCCGCCCGCCTCCTTCAGCAGACGCCGGGTCTCGTGCATGTCCTCCGCGCTGCGCGGAAACGACACGGCGAGGTAATCGACGCCGATCTCGGCGGCGGTGCGGATGTCCTCGCGGTCCTTGTCGGTCAGCGCGCTGGCCGACAGCCCGCCGCCCTGGCGGTTGATGCCCTTGTTGTTGGACAGGTCGCCGCCGACCACGACATGCGTATGAATCTGCGCGCCCTCGACACGTTCGACCTCGAGCACGACACGACCGTCGTCCAGCAACAGCACGTCGCCGGATTCGACGTCATCCGGCAGGCTCTTGTAGGTCAGGCCGACGCGGGTGACGTCGCCGGCATCGCGGTCCAGTTCGGCGTCGAGAATGAACGGAGCGCCTTCCTCAAGACAGACCTTGCCTTCGACGAAACGGTCGATGCGTATCTTGGGGCCCTGAAGATCGCCGAGCACGCCTATTGTCCGGCCCTGGCGTGCAGCCTCCTCGCGCACCAGCCGCGCGCGCGTGCGGTGATCCTCGGCGCTGCCGTGGGAAAAGTTGAGACGCACCACGTCGACACCGGCGCGCACGATAGCTTCTATCATGCCCGGCTTGTCCGTGGCCGGGCCCAGTGTCGCCACAATCTTGGTACGTCGCATAACTCGATCTACTCCTGGATAACCGTGCGGCCGGCGGCCCATCCGCCGACCGTTGCAGGCGCAAACACCCTATCCCGCGTGTATTGCCGGGTCATGAATGCAGGGCCTGCGCTGGCGCGAACGGCTCAGCCGTTCGCGCGCTCCTCGAGCACGGCCACCGCAGGCAGGATCTTGCCTTCCAGGAACTCCAGGAACGCGCCGCCACCCGTCGAAATATAGGAAACACGGTCTGCAATGCCGTACTTGTCGACCGCCGCCAGCGTGTCGCCGCCGCCGGCGATGGAGAAAGCCGGCGACTCGGCGATGGCGAGCGACAGCGCCTTGGTGCCCTCGCCGAATTGGTCGAATTCGAACACGCCGACGGGACCGTTCCAAACGATGGTACCGGCGCTCTTGAGGATTTCCGCGAATTGCGCGGAAGTCTGCGGACCGACGTCGAAGATCATGTCGTCGTCGGTCACGCCGGAAACCGGCTTGAGCTCGGCCGCGGCGGATTCGGAAAACTCCTTGCCGCAGACCACGTCGACCGGCACGGGGATGTCCGCGCCGCGCGCATGCGCCTCGCTGGACAACTGCTTGCAGGTGTCGATCAGGTCCGCCTCGTACAGCGACTTGCCGACCTTGTGGCCGGCAGCCGCGATGAAGGTATTGGCGATGCCGCCGCCGACGATCAGCTGGTCCACCACCTTGGACAGCGATTCCAGCACGGTCAGCTTGGTCGATACCTTGGAGCCGCCGACGATCGCCACCATCGGCCGCGCTGGATTGTCCATGGCCTTGCCCAGCGCCTCCAACTCGCGCGCGAGCAACGGGCCGGCGCAGGCTATCGGAGCGAATTTGGCCACGCCGTGGGTCGAGGCCTGGGCACGGTGCGCGGTGCCGAAAGCGTCCATCACGAACACGTCGCACAATGCGGCGTAACGCTTGGCCAGCGCCTCTTCGTCCTTCTTCTCGCCCTTGTTGAAACGCACGTTCTCGAGCACCACCACTTCGCCCTCGCCCAGCTCCACGCCGTCGAGGTAGTCCTTGACCACCTTGACTTCGCGGCCGAGCAAACCGCCGAGGTGCGCCGCGACCGGCGCCAGCGAGGCGGCCTCGTCGTAAACGCCTTCCTCGGGTCGGCCGAGGTGGGACATGAGCATGACCTTCGCGCCCGCTTTCAGGGCGGATTCGACGGTAGGCATGGATGCGCGGATGCGCTGATCGGAAGTGACCTTGCCGTCCTTGAGCGGCACGTTGAGATCGGCACGGATCAAAACGCGCTTGCCGGCGAGATCGAGGTCGGTCATTTTGAGGAAAGGCATGCCTGGCACTCCTGAAGATGAAAGATTTTGGGTAACCGCCGGTTACCGAAAATCTCTCCGCGATCCGCGTAAGGCCTAAGCGGGGCGGGCACAGGCCCGCCCCGCCGGCCGGGAGTCGCTTAGTTGCTCGCCACGTGATTCACGAAGCGCAGCATGTTGCAGGTGTAGCCGTACTCGTTGTCGTACCAGGACACCACCTTGACGAAGGTGCCGTCCAGGGCGATGCCCGCCTTGGCGTCGAAGGTCGACGGGGCGGAGCAGCCGCGGAAATCGGTGGAAACCACGGACTCCTCGGTGTAGCCGAGCACGCCCTTGAGCTCGCCGTCGGCGGCGGCTTTCATGGCCGCGCAGATCGCCTCGTAGGATGCTTCGGCATTCAACTCGACGGTGAGGTCGACCACCGACACGTCGGAGGTCGGCACACGCATGGACATGCCGGTGAGCTTGCCGTTGAGCTCGGGCAGCACCTTGCCGACCGCCTTGGCCGCGCCGGTCGAGGACGGAATGATGTTCTCCAGGATGCCGCGGCCGCCGCGCCAGTCCTTGTGCGAGGGACCGTCGACGGTCTTCTGCGTGGCGGTGGCGGCGTGCACCGTGGTCATCAGGCCGCGCTTGATGCCGAACTTGTCGTGCAGCACCTTGGCCACCGGCGCCAGGCAATTGGTGGTGCAGGAAGCCGCCGAGACGATCTTCTGCCCCGCATAGGCGGCATGGTTGACGCCGTACACGAACATCGGCGTGGCGTCCTTGGACGGCGCGCTCTGCACCACCTTCTTGGCGCCCGCGTCGAGATGCTTCTGGCAGGTTTCCTCGGTGAGGAAGAAACCGGTGCTCTCGATCACCACGTCGACGTCGACATCGCCCCACTTGAGGTTCGCCGGATCGCGCTCGGCGGTCAGGCGGATGGTCTTGCCGTTGACGATCAGGTTGTTGCCGTCGACGGACACCTCGCCCTTGAAGCGACCGTGTACCGAATCGTACTTCAGCATGTATGCGAGGTAATCGGCGTCGAGCAGATCGTTGATCGCGACGACCTCCAGATGGTCGAACTCGCGCTCCTGGGCGATGGCGCGGAACGCCATGCGGCCGATACGCCCAAATCCGTTGATACCTACCTTGATAGCCATGGAACTCTCCTGCTGATTTAAATGATTCCGGGCATGGACCCGGACACCAGCCGGGTCCGCGCTTGTTCGGTTCAGAGCACGGCCTTGACCGCCTCCACGACATGCTCGACGGTGAAGCCGAAGTACTTGAGCAGCTCACCGCCGGGCGCCGACTCGCCGAAGCGGTCAAGCCCGACCACGACGCCTTCCAGGCCCACGTACTTGCGCCAGCCGTCGGTCACGCCGGCCTCGACGGCCACGCGCGCGCGCACCGCCCTGGGCAGCACGGATTCCTTGTAGGCTTCGTCCTGCGCGTCGAACGCGTCGGTCGAGGGCATGGACACCACGCGCACCTTCCTGTCGCCCAGCGCC
>JAFGUH010000053.1 GCA_016938615.1 Halothiobacillaceae bacterium
CCGGGGCAGGCCGAGCTGGTGCCGACCGGCATGGCGATCCACCTCGACGACCCGGGGCTCGCGGCGATGATCCTGCCGCGCTCAGGGCTGGGCCACAAGCACGGCATCGTGCTGGGCAACCTGGTGGGTCTGATCGACTCGGACTACCAGGGCCAGCTGTTCGTCTCGGTGTGGAACCGCGGCGACAGCGACTTCACCATCGATGTCGGTGAGCGCATTGCCCAGCTGATCGTGGTGCCGGTGGTCCAGGTGGTCTTCGAGGCCGTCGATGAATTCTCCGAGAGTGAACGTGGCGCCGGCGGCTTCGGCCACACCGGCCGCCATTGACGCGTCTCCCGATTCCCCAGGACACAGAGATATTGAGATGCCCCGATTCGACCCCGCCCTGACCGCCGACGTGCTGATGGAGGCGCTGCCCTACATTCAGCGCCTGTTCGACAAGACCGTGGTGATCAAGTTTGGCGGCAACGCCATGGTCGATGCGACCCTGCAGGATGCCTTCGCACGGAACATCGTGCTATTGAAGCAGGTGGGTGTGAACCCGGTGATCGTGCACGGCGGTGGGCCGCAGATCAACGACCTGCTGAAGAAGATCGGCAAGGAAGGCGAGTTCGTCGAGGGCATGCGGGTGACCGACCGCGAGACCATGGACGTGGTGCAGATGGTGCTTGGTGGGCTGGTCAACAAGGACATCGTCGCCCTGATCAACCGCCACGGCGGGCGAGCGGTGGGGCTGACGGGCCGGGATGCCGGCCTGGTTCGAGCACGCAAGCTCAAGGTCACGCGCAAGCGTCCCGAACTCGAGGAACCGGAAATCATCGACCTCGGTCACGTCGGCGAGGTCGCGTCGATCGATCCGGGCATCATCCGGACCCTGGACGCCTCCGACGTGATCCCGGTGATCGCGCCCATCGGCGTGGGCGAGGACGGCGAGGCCTACAACATCAATGCCGACGTGGTGGCGAGCAAGATCGCCCAGGTGCTGGGCGCGGAGAAGCTGCTCCTGCTGACCAACACCGCCGGCGTGCTCGACAGCTCGGGCAAGTTGCTGACCGGGCTGAGTGCCGACGACGTCGAGCGGCTGATCAGTGATGGCACCATCTACGGCGGCATGCTGCCGAAGATAAACTTCGCCCTGGATGCGGTTCGCGGCGGGGTCAGGACGGTACAGATCATCGACGGGCGCGTGCCGCACGCCGTGCTGCTTGAACTGCTGACCGATCAGGGCGTGGGCACCCTGATCCGCGGCTGAGTCGCCGACTCACTCGCCCGAGGTCAGTTCGCGGAACCGCTGCAGGTCGGACTGGTAGCGTTTCACTTCCTCGCGCCGCTCCGCCCGAGTCTCCGCGAGCGACCGACGCAAGGTCTCGAGATCGCTGCGGTAGGCCTCGTCGCCCTGGAAGTTGTCCTGGCCGGCGGCGATGGCTGTCTCCATGCGATCGATCGACACCTCCATCTGCCGAATCCGGTCGTCCAGACGGTCGAGGCGATCATCGTGGGCCCGCTCGATGTCGGCCTCGTCACCGTACAGTGAACGCAGGATCCGGTCGCGGTTGGCCTGTTGGCTGGCTTGTCGTCGCCGGTCCTCCGCCGCCTCGCGCTCGGCCTGCTCCCGGGCCCGTTGCGCCTCGGTCTTGCGCGGCGCGACCTCGCGGAGCACCCGCCCGGTGGACGGGTCGATTACCTCGTAGCCACGGGAAGCCTCCCGCCCCGGCAGACTGTCGCTCAGTTGCAGATTTCCCTCGGCATCCACCCAGCGATACGTAAGGCGATCGCCTGCTTGAGCGGAGCCTGTCGATACGCTCACCGCCAGTAGGCCGGCGATCAGCAGGGTGTGACGAACGCGCATGGACTCAATTCCCCTCTTGAGTGTCCAGATCGAATCCGCTGCCTGCGTGCCCGCGTCAAATTTTGACAAGTCGGGGTCGCTCTGACGCGGATGCATCATGGTTTGCCGAGGTTTTTGCAAGCCCGGTGCCAATTGCTTTTTCCGACCTGACGCAGGGCAGTTTTGCGCCAATCGATGACGCCCTCAGCCTCACCGGTTTGTTCGCAATCGAAGCGCTGGACCAAAGGCGGCCCCAAGGGTCGGGCCGGGTGTTTTCCGAGGTGGGCGTCGCGCTGTTTCGAGCTCTCGTCAGAGTGTGCGTAGGCCCATTCTCTAAGCGCGGTCTGTATGAATCGTTCGGCCTTGCCGTTGGTTAGTGGCATGTGTGGGTGTGTCCGCTTGTGTTTCAGGCCGAGACGTTGTGTGCCGCGCTCCTCTGATCGAATCGGGCAAAGTTCCTTTTGCACGACCGCAAGCTCACGCCAACCGGTTGCGACTGCGCTCGATGATTTTCCGCCCAATGATGACAACCGCGGAAACGCATGATAATGTGCATCAGTTAGTAAACACGAACCGTTCTCGTTTCTTTTATCAAGGAGGATTTCATGCCATCTGAACGACCTGGGTATGCGCTCTTGACCGCAGGGGCGGTGCTGCTCGCATCGGCCACCGGCTTGTACACGCCCGCCACATACGCGGCCGAGCCCGCCCAAACAAACCGAGAGGGGGCCAAGCAGCGCTTCAATATTCCGCCCCAGGCCCTGGGGCGCGCATTGACTGAGTTTGAAGCCGCCACTGGCGTTCAGATCGAGATGCAGCCTGCCCAGATCGCTGGCAAGCACAGCCCCGGGGTGCAGGGAGAGATGACCGCACAGCAGGCGCTGGCGCGCCTGCTTGCCGGTACCGGTCTGGAGTATGAACCGGCCGCATCGGGCCGGGTGACCTTGGTGGGGGGCGAAGACGGCGGCAGCCCGGCCCAGTTGAGCCCCATCGAGGTAGTCGGTACGCAGAACCCCGACGTGACCGACCGCCACGCGGTCCTGCGCGCCTTTCGGACCAGCAAGACCGAGGACTCAATCGATGGGGAGACCGCGAGAAGCTATAACAGCGCCAACAATTACGATGCGCTGCGCGCGATCCCTGGGGTCAATTTCATGAATGGGCAGGGCAGCCGCTTTGGTGCCCCTTCACGGATTCGCGGATCGCAATCCTGGACCGTCGCCGACGGGATCGATGACTATCCCACGCTTCGCCCGGCCGGCATCGGTGCCGAGGACGGAGGCTTTGCCGCGACCCCGGGGTCGCTGATTCCGGCGATCGCCCTGGATTCCATCGAAGTGCAGAAGGGCGGTCTGGGTGTGCAATACGGTGGCGACGCCGACGGTGGTGTGATTGTCAGTCGTATCAAGCAAGGGCACGCCGGGGCGCCGAGCGGCACCGTGTGGGCCGAGGTAAACCCGCTCAAAGAACAGTTGTTAATGGCGGATGTCGCGGGCGGGACCGACGACGGCAAGTGGGACTATTACGTCGCCGGCAAAGCGCTCAATGGCGATTACGACGAAGTGTCCGATCAATCGGGTGACCAACTGGAACAAGATCAACTGGCCTCAGCGATCGCGAAGATCGGCTTCAATCCCGACGATGACAGCCGCCTGGAGCTGTTGACGCTCGTCGGGCAGGATCAGGTGGAATATGTGAAGACCCTGGGCCCTGACGCCGGAGACCGCTTCGAGACCACGAACCGTAAAGCCTTTATGGGCCTGAATTACGAGCAAGAACTGAGCACGGCCTGGAGTTACGACCTGGGTTACACATTCCTGCGAGACCGCGCGGTGCGCTTTTCGCTCGCAGACGACGAATCCCATCGTGATCGCCCGCAAACCGCGCACACGGTGTTCGCCAACGCCTATTACCAGGCCGGCCTGTCTGAAAACGTCGATTACACACTCGGGTTCGGCGCCGAATACGTCGGGCACAACCAGCGCGAGGAGGCGGAGAATGCTGCTGCGAAGGATTTCGATTTCAATGACACGAGTGTCTATGCACTCAACACGTTGACTTTTGATGACCGCTTGTCCTTTACCGGTGGGCTGCGGTTTGTCGATGCGCGCGACGATTTTCGCAATCAGAACATCGTTCTGTACGACTTGGGCGCGGCCTACACTTTAACCGGTGGCACCACCGTGCGCGTCAATCGTTCGACCGGCTATGGCCGCAACAAAGGCTTCATTTACTTCTTCGGGCCCATCGAGGAAGCCGGCGGCGCGCCGTTGACCGAAAGTGAGACCACCGAGGTCGGTATCGGCCAGGTATTCCGTGACGGGTCCGGCGCAACCCGTGGCGAAATCGAACTGAGCGTATTCCGCACCGACTACGAAAACGCGCCCACGTTCAGTGGTTGGGGGGATGCGGTCGTGTATACCAACGACACGCGTGCGGAGGGAATCGAGTTGTCGGCTGACTGGAGGCCTGTTTCCAGTGTGCGCGTGTTCGGCAGTTTCGCCTATGTGGACACGGAAGTGCAGAGCACCACCGATCCATCCGGTGGAGGGGTCGGGAGTACCGCTGTGCCGGTACCGAACCGTTCTGCCGCGCTCGGTCTCGATTGGCAGATGACGCAGAAGCTTCGCGTCGAGACGATTGCGACGTACGACAAGGGTATGCGGACCGAAAGCGTCGATATCTCCACTGGCGACGTTACGGTCACCGAACGGGACGACTACACCCGCTGGAACCTCGCCGCGTACTACGAATACAGTCCGCGCCTGACGTTCCTGGTGCGGGGCGAAAACCTTCTGAACGATAAAGATCTCGGCTTCTCCTCGACCACCGAAGGGCCCGGCGGAACCACAAACGAGGATCTGGTGGCACAGGACCCCGGCCGCTACGTCAGCGTGGGGCTGCAGTACCGATGGTAACCAGGGCAAGCTTCCTTATAGAGACCAAGAGCCGTTGTGATGGGAGAGGAATGCAATGAGCGCAAGGACGCGCAATTTGTGGCGCAGCCTGCACCTGTGGCTGGCGGTGCTCGCCGCGATTCCGCTGCTCGTGACCGGAGTGACGGGTGTGCTTTTGGCGTATGTGGAGCCTATCGAACAGTGGCTCGAACCGGAGGTATTCGCGGTCGAGGCGACTGGCGAAGCGTTGCGCCCTTCGGTGATTGCTGCGCGCCTGCGATCCGCGTACCCAGACGCCACCCTGCATCACGTCGGTGTGCCTTCCTCGCCGCCCGATTACCCATACAC
Organism: Halothiobacillaceae bacterium; assembly: GCA_016938615.1. Classification (GTDB taxonomy): domain Bacteria; phylum Pseudomonadota; class Gammaproteobacteria; order Halothiobacillales; family Halothiobacillaceae; genus Guyparkeria. Next base: position 5,074 of record JAFGUH010000053.1, read on the forward strand.
GGTGTTCGCTTCGGCGCCGGGTGCGGAAGGGCGGGAGCGTTTCATGCTGTTCGCGGACCCATATACGGGTACGGTGCAGCAGCGCAGCGACCGTGGGCCTATGCAAGTGGTGGAGGCCATTCATCGGAACTTGACCTTCGGTCAAGCCGGGCGCTACTGGGTGAGTGGCTCCAGCATTCTCCTGATCGCGATCTCGATCATCGGCGTGTATCTATGGTGGCCGATGCGCGCGAACACGGTGCGGCGCATGGTGCGACGCCGGGATGCGATGAACTGGCATATGGTCACAGGTTTGTTGGTGCTACCGGTGCTGGCGCTGATCGCGTTGACCGGGGTGACGCTGACCTTCAATAAGCAGGTCATACCGTTCCTATACGCAGTCACGAACTCGCCGCAGATGCCGGAGCCGCCACGGGTGGAGCTTCAGAACGAAGCGGCGTTGTCGCTTGCAGAGGCGGTGCAGGCGGTCGAGCGTAAATTGCCCCAGGCGCAGATCACCGCCTTCAGCGATCGCAAGCATGCGGACAGCCCTTACGTGGTGCGCGTGAAATACCCGGGGGAGATGCATCCGGGCGGCTGGGAGAGGGTGTTCGTGCACCCGGGGACAGGAGAGTTCCTCGGGAGGTTCAACGCCTACGAGCATTCTCCGGCGTCGGCCTATCAGCACTCCTGGTACATGTGGCACACGGGTTCGATGCTCGGCGGTATTGGAACTGTCCTCTGGAGCATCGTGTCGGCGACGTTGGTGTTGATCGTTGTAACGGGTGTGGTGCTGTGGTCGCGCCGACGTTCCAGGCGTGTGCGCACAACCGCCAGTGGCAGGCGATGATCGCATGCCGCTGTGCGGAGCCCGCGTTCAGCTGGTGGAGCTCATTCAGCAGGTGAATGGTCTGCGCACGCGCGGTACCTATGACAAGCCTTGAAGGTGGTCATGGCCTGCCCCTGACTTCTGGGTTGCACCTGGGTTCGAGGCGGTCCCGCAGAGACACTATCGATTCGTGCAGAGTTTCCTTAAGTATCTGGTGCGGGGGATTTCAGTCGCATGGCGACCCATGTCCCGGAGGCCGCCATCGCGGCGCCCACCAGCCAGAAGCCGGCCTCGATACCCCCGCTTAGCGAGGCAGTCACTCCGAGGGCCAGGGCCGCCACCGCGTAGCCGAAATCGCGCCAGAAGCGGTAAACGCCCAGCACGCCCGCGCGCTCGACCGGCTCGCAGTGATCGGCCACCGCCGCGCCCAGGGTGGGGTAGAGCATCGCCATGCCTACGCCGGTCACCGCCAGCGCCAGCCCCCAGGCCCAGACCGAGTGGGTCAGGACGATCGCGATGATCCCCGCCCCGCAGAGCCACATGCCCCAGGTAATCAGGCCGCGCCGACCGAGCTTGTCCGACGCCGGCCCGGTGATCAATTGGCCAGCGCCCCAAACCACGCCGTAGATGCCCACGAGGAAACCGGCGGTCACCAGATCCGCGCCGCGGGTTACCAAGAGGATGGGCACGAACAGCCAGATGATGGTGTCGGTGAACTTCTCGACCAGGCCGGCCTGGTTGATGGCCAGCAGGCTGCGATTGCCCCAGGTGGCATGCAGGAAGAAGCCCAGCCCGGAGCTGCGTGCCGGGTCGGTGCCGTTGCCGTTGCCGTTGCCTCGGGTTCGTTGCTGGGCCTTCTGCTGGGCGTGCGCCCAGGGCAGGGTGTCGCGGGCCATCCAGATGGCCAGGGCCAGGGCCAGGATGATCACAGCCAGCCCGAACCAGAACAGGCCCTCGCGCGCGCCGAGCTGCTCGGCGGCGATCGCGGCGAGATAGCCCGCTACCGCCACGCCGCCGTAGCCGGCGAACTCGTTGGCGCCGTTGACCAGCCCGCGCTGGTGGGCGTGGGTGAGGTCGAGCTTGCTGTTGAGCGCCATCGACCAGGCCAGCCCCTGGTTGATGCCCAGGAACGCCGTGGCCAGCAGCACCCAGCCCCAGGAATCGGCGATCAGCAGCAGGAACGGCACGGGAATCGCGAACAGCCAGCCGGCCACCAGCACGCGCTTGCGCCCGTAACGGTCGGAAAAGCGCCCGGCCAACAGGTTGAGCGTGGCCTTGATCACGCCGAAGATCACCACGAAGCTCGCCAACGTGGTGAATGCGCCGGCCGCCAGGCCGAAGTCCGACTCCGAGAGCGCCGGCAGCACCGTGCGGGTCATGCCCACCAGCGCGCCGACGAAAAACACCTGCAGCAGAAACTGGACGAACTGACCGCGATTGGCGGCAATACCGTGACTGAGATCCATGAATTGCCTTGTTCGTTTCGCGTTCGTCCGGGCGTGGATGAGCTGCGCGTCGTAGAGCCTTTCGATCGGTGATGACCGTGGCGGCGGGTGCCGGCCCGCGAACGCGACTTGGCAATACATTCAAATGATCAATAGAATGTGTGTCAAGTTTGGGACCCCCGCGGTGGGATGGTCCTTGTGGCCGGGGCAGCGGGGTGTTTGAATCGACCTTCACCTATCAGAAACCGAGGATCGGCGTGACCTTCAAGCAACAGCTCAACGACCAGTTCGCCCGGCTGGGCAAGGTGCTCTCCAACGGGCGCCGGCTGGAGCTGCTCGAGCACCTGGCGCAGGGCGAGCGCTCGGTCGATGGGCTGGCGCGGGTCGCGGGGCTATCCGTGGCCAACACCTCCCAGCACCTGCAGCGCATGCAGCAGGCGGGGCTGGTGACCGCCCGCCGCGAGGGCAAGCAGGTGATCTATTCCATCGCCGCCGATGACGTGGTCGAATTGCTGGACGTGTTCCGCCGCGTCGGCGAGCGACATCTGGCGGAGGTGCGCCAGATGGTCGACGCCCACCTGCACCAGAAGGACGCATTGGAGCCGGTATCCCCCGAGGAGCTGGTCGAGCGCTGTCGCGAGGGGCTGGTCACGCTGATCGACGTGCGCCCGGAAGAGGAATACGCAGCGGGCCACATCCCCGGCGCGATCAACGTATCGGTCAAGGACCTCGAGCGACGCATGGCCGATCTCGATCCCGAGCGCGAGGTGATCGCCTATTGCCGTGGCCCCTACTGCACCTTTTCCTTCGAGGCGGTCGCCCGCCTGCGCGAGGCGGGGTTCCAGACCCGGAGGCTGGCGTCGGGCTTCCCGGAATGGAAGCTCGCCGGCCTGCCCACCAGCATTGACGACACCGAAACCGAACCGCGGACAAGCCGAGTCGAGCCATGAGCGAACAGATGCCCATCCAGAATCTCCGCGCCCACCTCGGGCACTACATCGTCGGCCAGACCGAGCTGGTCGACCGGCTCCTGATCGGTCTGCTCACCGGCGGTCACCTGCTGGTCGAGGGCCTGCCGGGCCTGGCCAAGACCACCGCGATCAAGGCGCTGGCCGAGGGCGTACACGCCAATTTCAAGCGTATCCAGTTCACCCCGGACCTGTTGCCGACTGACCTGCTGGGCAACGAGATCTACCACCCCGAGACGCGCGAGTTCACCTTCGAGGCCGGCCCGCTGTTCAACGAGATCGTGCTCGCCGACGAGATCAACCGCGCGCCTGCCAAGGTCCAGTCGGCCCTGCTCGAAGCGATGGCCGAACGCCAGGTCACGGTCGCCGGCCACAGCCGCGCCCTGCCGGAACTGTTCCTGGTCATGGCGACGCAGAACCCGCTCGAGCAGTCGGGGACCTATCCGCTGCCCGAGGCGCAGATGGACCGCTTCATGCTGCATGTGGCCCTCGACTACCCCGAGCGCGATGACGAGTACGACATCCTCAAGCGCACCCTCGACGGCACGCTCGGGACCAACCCGGTGGGCGAGGCGGACAACATCACCGTCGACCAGGTGCTCGCCGCACGCGAAGCCGTGCGCCAGGTACGCTGCGACGAGGCCTTGCAGCACTGGGTGGTCGACGTGGTCGCGGGCACCCGCCGTGTGGGCGAGCTCGCCCCGGAACTGGCCGACCAGGTGCTGGTCGGCGCTTCACCGCGCGGGGCGCTCGCCTGGGTGCAGGCCGCCCGCGCCGCCGCCTTCCTCGAGGGGCGTGACTACATCGTTCCCGACGATCTGATCGGGCTGGCCAAGGATGCCTTGCGTCACCGCCTGATCCTCGGTCCGCGTGCCATGGTCAGCGGCCTGACTCGCGATGCGGTGGTCGACCGGCTGCTTGAGCTGATCCCGGCGCCGTGAAACCCATGGGCCTCGGGGGATTGATCGCGCGACTGGGCGTCGGGATGCAGGCCGACGACCGGATGGCAGAAGCCGCCTCGCTGGCGCCCGGACGTGACGAGATCGCGGCTGCCTGGGCCGGTGGCGAGCGTTTGCCGTCGTTGGTGGCCGAAGATCGTTACACCGGCACGCGGCTCTCCGGCGACCAGCTGGCACGGCGGCTCGGCGAGGGGCTGGACTTCGAACAGCTGCGCGCCTACCAGCCCGGCGAACCAGCGGCACGTATCGACTGGCGGGTTTCCGCCCGGCTCGACGAACCGGTGGTGCGCGTGCACCGCGAGCCGGCGCAGCGCCAGGCCCACATGGTGATCGATTGCGGCGCGGCCATGCGTTTCGGCACCCGTCGCCGTCTCAAACTCACTCAAGGTTTGCTCGCCGCCCACGCCTTCGCCGCCGGGGCGCTGCGCCAGGGTCTGGCCGTCGAGATGCACCCGGTTGGCGAGATGTCTTGCCCCGGCCACCACGTCGGCGGTGCGATCACCGGCCAGGCCGCGATCCTGCAGCGGCTCGCCGAGATGGCCGGGGCCGCCGGGGCCAGCGGGGCCGCTGATCGGAACTTGTCCCCACCCGACTGGCCCGGGTTGCGCCAACGGCTGGCGCAACGCCTGCCGCCCGGGTCGGTGATCGTCGTGCTTTCCGATTGTCTCGCCGATACCGGACCGGGGCGAGCGATCGACTGGGCGCCGTTGGCCGCTCACCAGCATCTGATCTTCGTCTCGATCAGCGATCGGGTCGAGCTGGACATGCCCGATATGGGCCTGGCGGCGTTCGAGTCCGGCGAGGGGCTGCGTTGGCTGGACACGGGCAGTCAGCGTTGGCGCGAACTTTTTTCGCAGGGGCAGCGGGCCGCCTTGCGTGAATGGCGCGAAGCGGCCGAGTCGCTGGGGAGTGCCTTTCTGCCACTGGCGGCCGATGCCGAACCCGCCGACTGGCTCCCCGAGGTGCCAATCGCGCTGGCCCGTGCCGCGGGTGTCACGGCGTGAGCGAATATCGCGATTGGCTGCATCCGCCCGGCGGTTCACCGGAGACCGCGCCGGAGCGGCTGGTGGATGTCTTCACGGCGCCGTGGCTGCAGACGACGGCGGGACCCGCCGACCTGGCGGGCGTTTCGTCGTCTACCGAGGGGTGGCTACTCGGGCTGGTTCTGTTCACCGTCCTGCTCGTATTGCTCGGCGGGTTGGCCTGGCGGTGCCGTCGGGAATGGCGCCTGGGCTTGACGCTCGCCCGGCTCGAACGCGCCGCGCGACGGGCCGACCGGAGCGTCTCGGTGCGCGCACTGCAGGATCGCGCGGTAATCGCGATCGCTCGCTGGCAGCACGGCGGCGTGGCGCCGCGGCGCGACCGCCTGCCGCCGTCGTGGGCGGCCTGGGTGCGACGGCTCGATCACCAGCGCTTCGCCCCGGATAAAGACGACCCCCGGCAACTGGCCGACGAACTACGTCGGATGCGGCAAACCATCCGGTGGCGAGGGGGCGCGCGATGATCGGCTTCGATTCGCCCTGGGTGCTGCTTCTGCTGGGCGTGCTCGCGCTGCTCGTCCCGCGTTGGTCACGGCGTATCCTGGCCCGACCACCGGCCCGCGTGCTGCGTCACCCTGCCCTGGGAAGCACGAACGCGCGGGGGCGGCCGCAGGGTGGTCAGCGCTGGTTGATCCTGTTCCTGTTTCTTGGCCTGTCGATCCTGATCGTGGCCCTCGCGCGGCCGGTATGGGTGGGCGAGTCGGCCCCTGTCGACCCGCCCGCCCGCTCGATCGTCCTGCTGGTAGACGCGAGCCCGAGCATGTCGATTCGCGACTTTCGCGACGCCGATGGCGACCCCGTCTCGCGGATGACCGTGATGCGCGAGGCGTTGCTGGCCTTCATCGACGCGCACCCGGGCGACCGATTCTCGTTGCTGGTGGTCACCGACTCGGCCGGCACCCTAGTGCCCGAGACCGACGACCACTCGGTACTGCGTTTCTGGATCGAACAACTCGAGCCGGGGCTGGATGGCAGCGCCACTGCGCTGGGTGACGGGCTCGCCGTGGCCATGGAGCAGATCGCCCGGCGCCGTGAACGCGGCCAGGCACCGCCGCAGCTGCTGGTCTGGACCGATGGAGTGAATACCGGCGGCGAGATGTCGCCGGCCGAGGCACTGACCCTCGCGCGCGCCGAAAACATCGAGCTGTTCACCATCAACCTCGCGCCGGCGGACAGCGGCGTGGCCCCCGGCGAGCCCACCCTCGAGGACCTGGCCGCGCTGTCGGGCGGCGAGGCGATCGCCGCCGGTGACCGCGAGGCCCTGATGTCGGTGACCGACGCCATGGCCCGCCATCGGTCGGTCGACGCAAACCAGCCCACCCACCGGACACGACATGCCCTGCTCGGCTGGTTCCTGGCGGCGGGGCTGTTCGCCCTGCTGCTGGCGCAATTCTTCAACGCCCGGCTGCGGGGGTGACATGAACGAGCGTGCCGACAGCCTGATGGCCCTCTGGTCCCTGCTCGCGAATGCCGAGACCTGGGCGAACCCGGTCCATGGCTTGAGCCTCGGCCTGGCCCATCCCGAGGCCTTCGCCCTGTTGCTGGTGCCGGCTGCGCTGGCGTGGTGGCAGTGGCGTCGGCGGGCACGGCTGGATCACTATGCCGACCCGTCGCTGCGGCCCTGGGCGTTTGCCGCGGGCCCGCGACGCGCCGGGACGCGGGCGCGGATTGGCCGGGTGCTTCGGCAGACGCTCTGGCTGTTGTTCTGGTTGTCGGCGGCGCTAGCGCTGGCCGACCCTCGACTGCCGCAGGCCGGCGACACCCCGGGCGAAGCGCGTGCCCCGCTGCTGTTCGTCGTGGACGGTTCGGCGGCGATGAGCGGGCGCGACGTCGACCCCAACCGGATCGAGCGCGCCGTCTTGCTGATGTCGCTGTTCGTCGAGACGGACCCCGGCCGACCGATGGGCCTGATGCGCTATTCCGATACCGCCGGGGTGTTGCTGCCGATCAGTGACGATCCCGGTCTGCTGGGCTTCTACGCCGACGAGTTGCCCGGGATGGTCGACACCCGCCTGACCGCGCGGCCCGACCGGGCCTTCGAGCTTGCCTCGCGCATCGAGGCACTCGATGGCGGCGCGGTGGTCTGGCTGACCAGTGGCGATGCGCGCCAGTTTGCCGGCGAACAGGGCAGCCGCGTGCTGGCCGCCGCCGAACGCCTCGAGGCGCGCGGCATTCCCGTGTTCGCGGTCACCATCGCCCGCGAGTCCACGCGTCTGTTTCGCGACGGACAGCCATTGCGGGACAACGACAACACGGAGTTGCGCTCCCAGCCGCGTTTCGAACGAGTGGCCGAACTCGCCGAGCTAACCGGCGGGGCGGCCCGCCAGACCGGGGTGTTACGGGCGGACGTGGCGTTTCTGGTCGATGCGCTGGCCGACCTGCCGTCCCCGCCACTGCCGGAGGATGCGCTGGAGCGGCGGACCTCGATCGCCGTGCTGGCGTTGTGGCTGGCCATGGTCTTCCTCGCACTGGGCCTCTGGCTCGAATGGGGCGCCGGCGGGCGCTGGCGCGGCGGGCTGGCCGTCCTGCTGATCGTGCTCGCGCCCGTGGCCTTCACCGTGGCCCAGGCCGGGGCCGTGGTGGATACCCAAGTTCGGTCCCAGGCGCTGGACGAAGGCTGGGCGGCGTTCCAGGACGGCGAGTTCGCCCGGGCGCAGGCGGCCTTCGACCAGGCGACCGGTTACGCCGCGCGGCTCGGCAGCGGGTTGACGGCCTATCGCCGTGCCGACTACCCGTACGCGGTCGATCGATTGCAGGCGGCCACCTGGCTGGCGGACGAGCCGGAGGAGCGCATGTTGGCGCTGTTCAATCTCGGCAACGCCCTGGTGCTCACGGGGCGGTATCGGGCGGCGGTCTCGGCCTTCGACGCCGTGCTTGCCCTTGATCCCGAGCATGGTCCGGCCGTGCGCAACCGCCAGTTGGCCGCCACGCTGGCCCAGGAACCCCAGCAAGGGGCGGACGAGAACCAGCCCGGTTTCCGCGGTTATTCGCTGCAGCAGCCCGATCCGATCGACGAAACCCAGGGGGCGCGCATGAGCGAGCAACTGCTCGAGGGCGAGGGTGCCGGTGGCGGATCGACGGCCGCCTCGGCGACCGGCGATGGTCAGTCGTTCCGGCTCGACGAGGGTCTGCTCCAGGGCGCGGAAAAGAAACTCGAACGTATCGAGGACCGCCCGCGGCCGGTGATCGAGGGATTGCTCCGGCAGCAGCCCTACAAGGCCGTGGTCGAGCGGCGACTGTCCGGGGAGGACGAGCGATGAGGGGCTGGCCGTTCACCGCGTCTTGGGTCCTGTTCGTGCTGAGCGCGGCGCTCGCGGTCGCGCGGGCCGACATTCCCCTGCCGGACCGGGATACGGATGCCCAGACCGGGGGCCTTGCCAAAACGGTCGATCTTGGGCCGATCGAACCCTTGCCTCCCGTCGACCGGGTGAGCAGCGAGGCAGGGGCTGGACGCCTGCCCGAAGGTGTCACCGTGACCACCGAGGTGACTCGACTCGAGCCGGTGCAACGCGAGACCTTCCTCGTGACCCAGACGATTCTCGACCCGGCTCGTCGGTTGCGCGACGTCGAGGTGCATCGTCCCGAGGGTGAGGGGATCGACGCCCGGCCGATCGTCGTGACGCGTGACACGGTCGAGATCGACGGCCGTCTGGTGGAGCGTCGCCGTTACCGATGGGCGGTGCAGCCCCTTCGTGGGGGCGACTTGAGGCTCGACTTCCACCGCATCAATTTCGAGGTGGTGGGATCGGCGCAGAGCGAGTACGCCTTCGTGCCGGTCGCCCGGCGCCTTGCGGTGACCGAACTGCCGGCGTACCTGCCGACGTACCTACCGGTGACCCCGGAGCTCGTGTTCAAGGCGGCAGAGGTCGGCCCGCTGGTGGCCGGTGAACCGGGCAACTGGCAGTTCTGGATTCGCGGCGAGGGCCTGTCCGCGGCTGCCTTGACGCGGTTGATCAGTGCCCAGCTGGTGGCCCCGCCGGGATTGCGTCTGAGTGAGCCGGCCGTCCACGCCTTGCCGCGATCTGACGAGGAGGCGGCCATCGAGACGTCGTCGCTGCTCACCCGGACGTGGCAGGTCGACATCACCCTGCTGCCGTCGACCGAGGCCGGTGCGGACGGTCGCCGCCGGGCCCGGTTGCCGGCACTGCGAATTCCCTACATCGATCCACGCGCCGCATCGCCGGGTGCGGCATTGAGTTACGCCCGTCTCGACGCCCGTGAGGTCAGCTGGCAGGCCGAGGCGGCGGTTCGCTGGTTCGAGCGTCTCAAGGCGGCCCTGTCGTGGCTGTTCGCCGGAGTGGTCGGCCTGGTCGCGCTGGTCGTCCTCGGGCGGCTGGGCAGGCGACGCTGGCATGCCTGGCGCGCCCGGCGCGCGGCACGGCAGCGACTCCTCGCGTGCACAGATTCGCTCGCGTTGCGCCGGCAATTGCTCGCCGAGCTGCGTGCCCTGCCGCAGCCCGTGTGGCCCGCCACCGCTGAGCGCCTCGCCGCTCGCGGGGCACCGCCGAACTGGCTGGCGGCCCTGGCCTCGTTGGAATCGGCCTGTTTCGGTGGGCAGACCCTGTCGGCGGCGGCGTTCGACGCCGTGCGCCATACAGTGGTGACGGAATTGCCGCGCCCCTGGTTCCGGTAGTCCGCCGTCGGGCCATGGTGTAAGGTTGGCGAACCTTGGCACGACGATCTGGGCACGACGACCTGCTGCCTGCCACGTGCCAGTCGGCAAATCACGCCGGCGCCGGCACGTCCCGCAAGCAGCTTATCGATTCGTGCCGGTGTTCCATGGCCTCCGCGGGGCGACCGCAGTGCCGCCCACTCATCCGCAACCAGCGAGACCGACGCATGCAGTTGACCGAGATCCGCGCATTGATGGCCGAGGACATGCAGGCCGTCGACCGCGTGATCATCGATCGGCTCGGCTCGGACGTGGCCCTGATCAACCAGCTCGGTGGTTACATCGTCCACTCGGGCGGCAAGCGCTTCCGGCCACTGCTGCACATGCTCACCAGTCGCGCCCTGCGCGGTGAGCACGCCGAGTTGCCGGGCGCGGCGCAGATGGCCGCGGTGGTCGAGTTCATCCACACCGCCACCCTGCTCCACGACGACGTGGTCGACGAGTCCAGCCTGCGCCGTGGCCGCGATACCGCCAACGCCCGCTTCGGCAACGCCGCCTCGGTGCTCACCGGCGATTTCCTCTATTCGCGCGCCTTCCAGATGATGGTCGAGGTCGAGCGTCCGCGCGTGATGACCATCCTGGCCGATGCCACCAATCGGGTCGCCGAAGGCGAGGTGATGCAGCTGATGAACATCGGCGACGCCACCGTCTCCGAGGCGCGCTACATGGACGTGATCGGGCGCAAGACCGCCACCCTGTTCGAGGCCGCCTGCCGGCTCGCCGCCGTGCTCGACGATCGCGACGAGGCCACCGAGCGCGCCCTGGGCGAGTACGGCTACCGGTTGGGCGTGGCGTTCCAGCTGATCGACGACGTGCTCGACTACCGCGGCGACGAGTCGCAGACTGGCAAGCACGTCGGCGACGACCTGGCCGAGGGCAAGCCGACGTTGCCCTTGATCGTGGCTATGGCGCGTGCCGACCAGGAGGGCGCGGCGGTGGTTCGCGAGGCGATCGAGTCGCAGACGGCGGCGCGCATCGACGCGGTGTTGAATGTGGTTGATCGCACCGGGGCACTCTCGTATACTGCGGCGCTCGCTGGGCGCGAGGCCGATGCGGCCAAGCAGGCATTGACGGTGTTGCCGGACAGTGCCTATTCCCGAGCGTTGTCTGCCTTGGCGGACATCAGCGTTCAGCGCGACCACTGACGTTTCAGGCGTCGACGGTCTTTCGGAGTGTAGCTCAGCCTGGTAGAGCACTACG
>JAFGUH010000054.1 GCA_016938615.1 Halothiobacillaceae bacterium
ACGTCGTCGGACTTGATGGTGAGCAGCTCCTGCAGGGCGTAGGCGGCGCCGTAGGCCTCCAGGGCCCAGACCTCCATCTCGCCGAAGCGCTGGCCGCCGAACTGCGCCTTCCCGCCCAGCGGCTGCTGGGTGATCATCGAGTAGGGACCGGTGGAGCGGGCGTGGATCTTGTCGTCCACCAGGTGCAGCAGCTTCATGATGTAGATGTAGCCGACGGTCACCGGCGTGGGGTACGGCTCGCCGGTGCGGCCGTCGAACAGCACGGCCTTGCCCTCGGCGTCGACCAGCTTGCGGACCTCGCCGCCGGCCGGGTCCTCGTAGGTGCCGAGGGTGGCGGTCAGCAGGTCCTCGATGGCCGCCTCGTTGGCGCCGTCGAACACCGGCGTGCCGAGGCTGGCCCGCGTGTCCTGGTGGGTCTGGTCCTTGGTCCAGCCGGTCTCCTTGGCCCAGCCCGGCAGGCCGTTGAACGACCAGCCGTGCGCGGCCACCCAGCCGAGGTGGGTCTCCAGCACCTGGCCGATGTTCATCCGGCTCGGCACGCCCAGCGGGTTGAGGATGACGTCGATGGGGGTGCCGTCGGCCAGGAACGGCATGTCCTCCTCGGGCAGGATCTTGGAGATGACGCCCTTGTTGCCGTGGCGGCCGGCCAGCTTGTCGCCGTCGGAGATCTTGCGCTTCTGGGCGACGTAGACGCGCACGAGCTGGTTGACGCCCGGGTTGAGGTCGTCGCCCACCTCGCGGGAGAAGACCCGCACGCCGATGACCTTGCCGGTCTCGCCGTGGGGGACCTTCAGCGAGGTGTCGCGGACCTCGCGGGCCTTCTCGCCGAAGATCGCCCGCAGCAGGCGCTCCTCGGGGGTCAGCTCGGTCTCGCCCTTGGGGGTCACCTTGCCGACCAGCACGTCGCCGTCGCGGACCTCGGCGCCGATGCGGATGATGCCGCGCTCGTCGAGGTCCTTGAGGACGTCCTCGGAGACGTTGGGGATGTCGCGGGTGATCTCCTCGGCGCCGAGCTTGGTGTCGCGGGCGTCGACCTCGTGCTCCTCGATGTGGATGGAGGTGAGCACGTCATCCGTGATCAGCCGCTCGGACAGGATGATGGCGTCCTCGTAGTTGTGGCCCTCCCAGGGCATGAACGCGACCAGGAGGTTCTTGCCGAGCGCCAG
>JAFGUH010000055.1 GCA_016938615.1 Halothiobacillaceae bacterium
ATCCAGCGCGTCGACATCCCGATCATCATGGGCGTCACGCTGGTTTCAGCCTGCGCGATCGTGCTGGGCAACCTGCTCGCCGATCTCATCACCCCTTTCATCGACCCGCGCATCAAGCTGCGCTGATCGCAACCAGATACCCCGGGCCAACCGGGGAGCACATGAGAAGAAAAGTCCAACAGACGGAGAAAAACTCAAATGAGCCTGATGAAAAACATTCTTGCCACCAGCGCGCTGTCGCTGTCGCTGGGTCTTGCCAGTTTCGCCTCGGCGCAGGATTACCAGCCTGACCCGAACGCCAAGCCCGGCGGCAATATCATCGTCACCTACAAGGACGATGTGGCCACGCTCGACCCGGCGATCGGCTATGACTGGCAGAACTGGTCGATGATCAAATCGGTCTTCGACGGGCTGATGGACTATGTCCCCGGCACCACCGAACTGCGTCCGGGCCTCGCCGAGAGCTACGAGATTTCCGATGACGGCACGACCTTCACCTTCAAGCTGCGCCAGGGCGTGAAATTCCACAACGGCCGCGAGATGACGGCTGAGGACGTGAAATACTCGCTCGACCGCGTGACCACGCCCGCGACCCAGTCGCCCGGCGCGGGCTTCTTCGGTTCGATCAAGGGCTATGACGCGATGGCGGATGGCTCTGCCACCAGCCTCGAAGGCGTCACCGTCGTCGATCCCTACACCGTCAAGATCGAGCTTTCGCGCCCCGACGCGACCTTCCTGCACGTGATGGCACTGAACTTCGCCTCGGTCGTGCCGAAGGAAGCGGTCGACGAATACGGCACCGATTTCGGCAAGCATCCCGTGGGCACCGGCGCATTCAAGCTCGCCGACTGGACCATCGGTCAGCAGCTCGTCCTGCAGAAGAACGCCGATTACTGGCGCTCGGGCGTGCCTTACCTCGACAGCATCACCTTCGAGGTCGGTCAGGAGCCGATCGTGGCGCTGTTGCGCCTGCAGAAGGGTGAGGTGGACGTGCCCGGCGATGGCATCCCGCCTGCGAAGTTCAACGAGGTGATGGGCAATCCCGACGAGGCCAAGCAGGTCGTCGTGGGCGGTCAGCTGCATACCGGTTATATCACGCTCAATGTCGAGATGGCCCCCTTCGACAAGGTCGAGGTGCGTCAGGCGATCAACATGGCGATCAACAAGGATCGCATCGTGCAGATGATCAACGGCCGCGCGACCCCCGCGACCCAGCCGCTGCCGCCCTCGATGCCGGGCTATACCAAGGATTACAAAGGCTATCCGTTCGACCCCGCGAAGGCCAAGGAGATGCTTGCCGAGGCCGGTCTGCCCGACGGGTTCGAGACCGAGCTCTATGTGATGAACACCGACCCGAACCCGCGTATCGCGCAGGCGATCCAGCAGGATCTGGCGGCGATCGGCGTGAAGGCCGACATCAAGGCGCTGGCGCAGGCCAACGTGATCGAGGCGGGCGGCACGCCGAAAACCGCGCCGATGATCTGGTCGGGCGGCATGGCCTGGATCGCGGACTTCCCCGATCCGTCGAACTTCTACGGCCCGATC
>JAFGUH010000056.1 GCA_016938615.1 Halothiobacillaceae bacterium
ACGTCGAGTTCTTTCTCGGTCAGGCCAAGCATCGCGTAATCCGCAGCGGAAGCGCGGATATTTGGCAGGAGCACCTGGGTCGGCACGGCTTCAACGATGGTCTTGCCGGTCCGGGTACGTTCGAGCTGGCTGGCATATTGGGTCATCATGACGACGACCGCGTTCTGCTTGCGGGCAGTCACCAACCAGTTCGAGAGCCGCTCCGCGAAGTAGGCGTTGTCGAGCGCCTTCCACGCCTCGTCGATGACGATGATCGTGGGCTTGCGATCCTCGATCACGCGCTCGACCCGGCGGAAGAGGTAGGAGAGGACCGCCATGCGTTCCCGCTCGCTCTCGGAATCGAGGATGCCGGTCAGATCGAAGCCAGCGACGTCCCCGTCGATGCTGAAGCTGTCCTCGGCATTGGCCCCGAAGATCCAGCCATAGCGGCCCTCGGCCGTCCATTCCTGCATTCGCTCGAAAAGATCGCCCTCGTCATCGGTGGAGACGAGGAGCGAGGCGAAGTCTGACCAGTTCCGAAGACCTGCGTTCCCGGCACTGGCGTTCTGGCGCACGACCTCTTGCAGGCGGTTGGTTTGCACCGGGGTCAGGGGCCGATCGCGTCGCTCAAGAAGGCTTGCGAGCCAATCGGCCAACCATGCCTGCCCGCGGGCATCGATCTCGGTCTGGAGGGGATTGAGCCCCGTGGGCCGTCCGGCCCAAACGGTCGAATAGCTGCCGCCAAGCGCGCGGACGGCCATTTCCATGCCGGCGCGATAGTCGAAGACGAAGAGCCGTGCGCCTGCCCGGCGGGCCATGGTCATCAGGAAGGCTGCCAGCACGGACTTCCCCGAGCCTGGGCGGCCGAGGATCAGCGTGTGGCCACCCGTGGGTTCGCGATCCGGCGCGCCCTGTTCGTGGAAGTTGAAGCGGAACCCGCTGCGCTCGGGCGTCGGAAAGAGTGTGATTGGCACCCCCCAAGGGACTTCCCCGCCTGTCTTGCCTAGGGGTGTGCGGTGGAAGGTCGCCAGATCGGCGAAATTGTGGTTCGTGATCGCAGCCTTGCGGCTCCGCGCCCCGGTGTTCCCGGGATGTTGCGCCATGAAATGCGCCCGCGCGCCGAAGGCTTCCGAGATCAGGTTGATGCCGGAGGTGGCGGAGATGTTGCGGATTTCGGCCGCGATGTCGTCGAGGGCAGCTTGAGTCCGTGCATAGACGGCCACCGTCATATGATGCTCGCCGAAGATCAGGCGTTTCGATTCCAGATCGTCCTGCGCGAGTTCCAGCTCCTGCGCGAGGCTGACGGCGCCGTCATTGGCGGCTTGCATAAGGCGCAGCTGCCGTTTGATCCGGCCTGCCATGATGTTGGCGTTGATCGGCACGAAAGAATGCGTGACCACCATGTCGACGGGCAGGTTCAGCTCGTCGAGCATCAGGCTGTCGGTCTTGGCAGGGTAATTCTTCACCGCGAAGATCGCGCCGAGCTTGTCGCCGACGGCGCCGTCGGAAAGCGCAATGGTCGTGCCACGGAAGGTGACGCGGGTATTGGAAACATCCTCGGCGATCACCCCCAGGCGCGACCGCGGGAAAAGCGGGTGCTCTTCGCCGGTGTTGAGCGAGCCGAGGAAGCCCAGAAGTTCGCCGGTCTTGGCAGAAAGCAGTCGGGGTTTCAGCTCATCGAATGACGACAGCAGAAAGCCCACGACCTCGTCCAGCTTGCGCAAGCGCCGGGTCGTGTCGGCTGCATGCCGCGCGCGGGACGCTCCCAGACCGAAGGGCAGACGGCTGCCTGTCTCCGGGCGTTTTAGTACCGTCAGGGTCAGCGTCTTGTCGCGCAGGCC
>JAFGUH010000057.1 GCA_016938615.1 Halothiobacillaceae bacterium
CACGAGGGGGTCGTTCTTGCGGCCCGCGAGACGGTTTTCATGGCGCGTTTGCCATTCCTGGGTGGTCTCGACATCCTGATAGGGACCCTTCTTGATGTATTTGACCATCAGGCCCATCTCGATGATGAAGAGCACGGTGTAGAAGGCCACGAAGCCCACCAGCGTGAACAGCAGGTCTCCCACCGAGAGGTGGCTGACCGAGAGCGCCGTCGGCAGCACGCCGTCCACCGTCCAGGGCTGACGCCCGAATTCGGCGGTGAACCAGCCCAGTTCCGCGGCGATCCACGGGGCGGGGATGACGATCACGGCCAGGCGAAGCGCCCAACGCGGGTATTGCATGCCCTTCCAGTTCGCGATGACGAAGAAGTAGACCATCAGCGCGATGAAGGAGAAGCCGAGCGCCACCATCAGGCGGAACGACCAGAAGATCGGCCAGACGGTCGGAACGGTGTCGTCCGCAGCCATCTTGATCTGCGCGTCGGTTGCGTTGCGCGGGTCATCCACATAGCGCTTGAGCAGGTAGGCATAGCCCAGATCGCCCACGTTCTGTTCGAACTGCGCTTTGACCTCGGGGGCCACGTCGCCCTTGGCTTCGCGGATCTTCAGCAGGTCGTCATAGGCGACGATACCGTTGCGGATCCGCTCTTCCGAGCCTTTGACGAGCTCGTTGATGCCCTCGATCTGATCGGTCAGCGAACGGGTGCCGATGAGGCCCATCACCCACGGAATATGGATCGCGTATTTGGTCTCGCGCGCTTGCTGATCGGGGATGCCGAAGAGGGTGAAGGAGGCCGGCGCGGGCTCGGTGTCCCACATGGCTTCCATCGCGGCGAGCTTCATTTTCTGGTTGTGGGTCGTCTCATAGCCCGACTCGTCGCCGAGGATGACGACCGAGAGCGCCGAGGCCAGGCCGAAGGACGCGGCCACCGCGATCGAGCGGCGGGCGAGTTCGAAATGACGGCCCTTGAGCATATACCAGCTCGACACGCCGAGCACGAAGACCGCAGCCGTCACATAGCCGGCCGAAACCGTGTGCACGAACTTGGCCTGTGCCACCGGGTTGAACACCACGTCGAAGAACGAGGTCATTTCCATGCGCATCGTGAGCGGGTTGAATTCGGAGCCGACCGGGTTCTGCATCCAGCCATTGGCGATGAGAATCCAGAGCGCCGAGAAGTTCGAGCCGATCGCCACCAGCCAGGTCACCACGAGGTGCTTGACCGGCGAGAGC